>WFTN01000072.1 GCA_015485455.1 Planctomycetota bacterium
CATGCCATGGACGATATCCCCATGAAGAGGACCATAGAAACGAGGGAACGCTGCAACGTCAACATAAGACGACCTCCGAGTTTGACCATTTTCTCCATCAACTGACTCCCTGAAATCAGAGTTTTCGGGAACAGAATTTGAAAATAACTGGGCCAAACGGGGATAAGCTCTGGAATATCCCCACGCTGCGCTCTTGCAAGAGATCGTGGTCGTTGGTCGTGATTCACGGCCTTAGCCTTGATCACCCAAGACCACCCCGTAAGCCAGATCGAGTGCAGCGCCGTGGGCAGGAAGAAGCTTGGCGCTATGATGATTCTCCGCCATCGTCCTGAGGCGCGACGGATTCCTGCGAAGTTCATCTATGAGTTTCGCCAGGGCCGACACGTCTTCCGCAGGAAAAACTCGGCCCCTTCCTCCCAATCGTTCTTTTGGCGCACCACGATCACAAACCACTAAGGGAATTCCCAAGTGAAGAGCTTCATCTACGGACAAAGCATAAGTTTCGAAAGCAATGAAAGGAAAGACAGCCAAATCATACTCCGCGGCGAAACGAGCCATACGCTCATCGCTATAGCGGCCATGAAACGTCACCGGAACTGCCCCAGCTTTCGCCACTATCTCTTGGGCGTATTCCGGGGATGCGACTTCGCCATGGAGGTGCAATTCAAAATCGGTTGGATCGCCGATCTTAGCAAGAGCGGAGGCAATGAGATGAGCCCCCTTTCGAGGCTCTACCCCACCCCAAGAGACAACTTTGAGAGGCCCACTTGTCAACTTCGTGGAGTAAGTCCCATGAGATGCATACAGTTTCGGGACACCTATGGGCAGCACCTTCATTTTCGCCAGATCAAAACCCGGAATCGACTGAAGCAGATTTCCTTGGGCTAGGCTGACACAAAACACGGCGTCCGCAGCGTTCAATTCCCCTTGATAGCTCTGAAATCGATCTCGTGCAAAAGCCTCTATTTCGGCTAACGATCGGTTAGGCAAGTCTGGGGAGACACAAGCAGCGCAGGTGTCAAACCCCACGGCGCTTCCACAAAACTCCCGAGGACTTGGCATCCGAAAGAAACGCATGCAAGTGGTAAAGAGATCATGCAGGGTGACAACAACAGGTATACCAAGTTCCTTAATCATCGGAACAAGCCCACGGCTTAGGCCATGCCAATGATGAATATGGCAAAGATCGGGAGCAAACCCCTCCACTCGCTCCTTCACAAGGCCAAGGATGCGGGCACTTCCTACATCACCAGAGAATCTCTCTTCTTCACCACAACGAAAAATTCGAAGACTGGGAATGTCTTGCCAAATGGAATTCTCGACTTGGGGAGTATCCACAACCCGAGGCGATCCCGTGATAACGGCCACCTCATGCCCCAAACTCGATTGGTATTGAGACAAATGAGCGACGTAGGCCTGGGTTCCCCCCTGGCTTTCCGGCAAGAAATAATGCGTAAGATGAAGAATTCGCAACAAAGGCCCTAACTGACTTCCGCCCGAGCGTTGTCGATAACCTTCTGCGGCACCCGAACGAGCTTCCTGGTCAGACCGATCTTGGACATCATAAAGACAAGCCACTTGGATGGGTCATAATGATACCACTTGATGCCATTGCGGTAGTCCGTCTGAAACCGATGATGAAAGTTGTGGTAACCCTCTCCCATGGTCAAAAGAGCCACAAGCCCAGAGTCCATCCCTGACTCATTCTTGCAATAGGTCTTCTTGCCGAAACGATGGGTCACTGAATTGATGGAGAATGTGGCATGCCACGTCCAGACCAAACGAGTGAAGCCGGCAAAGAGAATAGCACCGAGGGCATCATCCCAGAAAAAACCAAGGGCTCCTGGAATGACCACCGCAACGAAGAGTGCAATCGCAATATAGTGTTTGGCTTGCCACTGAACCAGTGGGTCAGCCTCTAAGTCACTGCAAGACACATGGGGACGCTCACACCCTTTGTGAAACACCCAACCAATGTGAGCCCACCAGAAACCATCCCGGACGGAGTATGGGTCGGAGTCTTGATCTGCGAATTTGTGATGAACACGATGGTCAGCGCACCATTTCAAAGCCGTGTTCTGTGCGCAGGCGGCACCAAAAGCCAAAAAGAACAGCTTCACAAGAGCATGTGCCTCGTAGCTTTTGTGGGAAAACAAACGATGATACCCCGCCGTGATGGACAAACCACTGAAGAGATACCACAAGAAACCTAAGCCCAATGTCCACCAAGAGAAATCTGTCACAATATGGACGATTCCAGCGATGGCTAAGATATGAGCGACAATGATGAAGATGAGCGAGCTCCAAACAAGCTGACTTTTTCCCCAACCATTCGTCGCAGCAGTGGCGGTCATTTCTTTTCTTCCCAAGATGATGGATCTAAAACTCAGATTCGAAGGAAAACTCCGGTTTCCAGGGCGATAGTAGAACGATCCGACAATGGAACATCACGGTTTCGAATCATGGTATTTTCTTCTCCAATCCAACCCCCTTCAAGTCAAGGAGTCGAGAAACCGAGCTTGACGTTGGCAATTGAAGCGTCTCTCCGTCCGAGCAGCTCGAATATCGCCTTATCAGAATCCTTCGCCATTTACGCAAGCATCGTTATACGAACATGTTAGGCTCATTAGTCCTCAATCACAGTCCACCCAACCGATGAGCATGGATCAGGACAAACTGTCCACAACAAAAACCGGTTACTGCGATTTCTTTTGCCCCCATGAGGAACCATAGGTGCCATGGCGCCGGTAGCAGAAGAAAGTCCCAATGGCTCCCTTGTCAAATTGGCGAATCTCTGAGAGCCAACTATCTCAGCGATCTGAGACAGCGTGAAGCGGCGAATGTTCCAGCCATGCCAGACAAGATGGACGGCCAAAGCGTAACAAGCTATCCTCTCGCCATCATGCTCAAATGGAGGTCATCCTTGCGATTCCACTCTCTCGTCCTCTTTATATGTGTCGCTCTCTTTGCCTGCCAAGACGGGAATCGAAGGGGCAAACCCTGCACATCCTTGCGACTAGCAGTCACAACGAGCACCCGGGATTCCGGTTTATTAGATGAGATATTGCCACCATTTGAGAACCAAGAGAACATTCGAATTGACGTCTTGGCCGTGGGGACCGGAGCAGCCCTGGAGCTGGGACGCAAAGGGGATGTCGATCTCATTATTGTTCATGATCCCAGCGCCGAAGAGCTCTTCATGCAAGAGGGATCTGGAAGTCGACGGGCCTCCCTCTTCTCCAACCAGTTCATCCTGGTGGGTCCCCAAGACGATCCAGCCAGCATCGAGGGCATGACCCCATCCATGGCCTTGAGTCACTTGCGGACTGTCTCTGCACCCTATGTTTCACGAGGAGACGACAGCGGAACTCATCGTAAAGAAAAAACACTCTTCAAACTCGCTGGCATAGAAGCTCTTTGGCGAGACTGCATCGAAAGCGGCCGCGGCATGGGAGCCACGCTCATCATGACCCACCAGACACAATCTTACGTTTTGACCGATCGTGCCACTTTTCTTCGGTTTAAGCCCAAAGTCGATCTTCGTATTCTGGTGCAAGATCATCCCACACTGGGGAACCCCTATTCTGCAATAGTCATTCGAGAAGAACTCCGGGGAAAAGAGAACAATCGAGGAGCCAACAAACTCTGCGATTACCTGCTCAGCCCAAAGACGCAAGAAATCATTGGTCGCTTCCGCAGTGGCGGAGAAACCCCTTTTCGCCCACTCAAGACAAGAGAAAACTGAACTACCATGGACATGATCTGGCAGGGAATACATGATGCCTTTTCTCTCACGATCCAACGGGATCCTGCCATTGTCAAAGCCGCCATCTTGACACTTCAAGTCTCTTTGAGTGCTGTTCTTTTAGCAACCGCCATTGGTCTTCCTCTCGGGGCTATCGTTGGCAACAAGAATTTCTGGGGCCGGAACATCATTGTTATTTTCTTTCGCACGGGCATGGGAATACCAACCGTATTCGTCGGGTTGATTTGCTTTGCTATGTTTTCGCGGCAAGGTCCTTTGGGTCAATTCCAGTTACTCTATTCACCCCAAGCCATCGCCATCGGTGAGTTTCTTCTCGCCCTCCCCATCATTTTTTCAATGACACAAGGAGCAGTCAGCAGTTTAGACCGCCGGGTGGCTGACACAGCGCAGGCATTGGGAGCTGGGCCCATAAGAAAACTAGTTACCTTAATCTCTGAAGCTCGCATCGGTGTGGTGTTGGGAATCTTCACCGCCCTCGCTCGTTGCCTCACAGAGTTAGGGATTGCCGTGATGGTAGGCGGAAACATCGCCAACCGAACTCGTACTTTGGCAACTGCAACTGCCTTGGAAACCAGTCGCGGTGAATTTGCTCGAGGAATCGCTATGGGAATCATCCTACTTTCCATGTCCTTGTCCTTCACCTTATTCTTGGCCATTCTCACCCGCAAAAAGAACAGCGAAGTGACGCGATGATCGACATCAATCAACTCCATGTGTCAAAGGCGGGAAAATCCATTTGCCACGTTCACCGTTTTCATCTGGACGTCGGTCATCGATGCTGGATTTCAGGCCCCAACGGTTCAGGGAAATCGACTCTTCTTCGGGTACTCGCCAATCTGGAGCAACCCACGTCAGGTTCTTGTCGCATCACTGCCCCAGCCATAGACATCGTCTACTTGGAGCAATCCCCATTCTTGTTCAAAGGCGGGCTACGCCACAATTTGTCCTTTGGTTTAAAATGTCGGAAAGTCTCTCGGGATGTCCGTCTCAAAAGAGTCGAAGAGACCATCGAATCCTTTCGACTGCAATCATTCTTGAATCAAGATTTGAGAACCATCTCAGGGGGCGAATGTCAACGCATCGCTCTTGCCCGCGCTCTTATCTTGGAACCACAACTCTTGCTCCTGGACGAGCCCTTCGCTGAGCTCGACTTAGAGTACGTAGAATTGGTGAATGAGATCATGTCTTGCCGTCCAACCATGACTGTCCTGATGACCTCCCCTCACAGACCTCCTGAAAGCTGGAGTTTCGACCACCTCACAATGGCCAAACACACCCCATAGGGGTCAAGGGGCTCAAGAAGGCACATGGGTGCGTGATTTCCCTCAGGTCATCACTTGTAGATCAAGATAGTCGCCTTATCTGGTCATCTCTTCGAGTATCGATACGACCAGAATTTCTCTCGCCAGACCACCTCTCATGAAGTCCACCGCACTGGGTTCCTATTTTTTTCAGTTCACTGACCCGTTGAGCCTCCCCATGGAAACCAGAGGAATAATGGCATTGGATTTGCTTCTGAACAACTTGTCTCTTTGTGCATCTAGCATAGCCTGTTCAGACAGGATCTTTTCATGTCCGCCGTGGTCGTGAATGGCGACTGAAGTGAAGTTTCAAATCTTTGCCATCACTGGCGCCCACAAGGTGGCGATCAGCCCAGGCAACAACCGGAGAAAATCATGCGCCTCGACAGCATCATGAAAACTGACATTGTGACAACCTCCAGCAAAGAAACCGCAGAGGCAGCTTGGCTTCTCATGAAAATGAAGTGTTGCCATCACCTGATCGTTATTGATGACGTCGGCAAGGTTGGCATCGTGTCAGAACGTGACTTGGGCGGCCCCCATGGCGAAGAGATTCGCAAGGACAAGACCGTTGACGACTTTATGGTGCGAGACCTGGTCACGGCGAACACATCCGATTCTCTTCATACTGCTGCAGATTTGATGCGTGGTAACAATATTGGCTGTTTGCCAATTATGGAGAATGGGTCCCTCAAGGGCATCATTACCGTCACCGATCTTCTTAAGATTCTCGCTGGCAGTTCTGAATAACACAAACGTCCATGGAGGGAGGATCCCCGGAAGTCCTCCCTCTTCCCTCATCGATCCCTGATCCTCACGGACGTTTTTTCTTCTTGGGTTTCTTTTTCGGCGGTTTGGGGTTCTTCTTGTAAAATTCAAGGACTTCCTTCTTCGTCAAGAACACTTTCCCCGTGATGGACCAAAGGGCCCATTCGACCTGACGTTTGACTTGACGCCATTCACTATGGCGCCTTCGCCAATAGTCTGCGGGGGGATTCCCAGGTGAAGAAGCGTTCGCAGGCGAGGGAGGTTCAATCCATTCCCCAAGAAGTTTGATGGCTTTCCAGTCTTTAGAGAATCCCCAAGCAAGAATGAAGCCCCGCTTGGCGTCCACGTGCCCCTTTTCAAAATCGTTCTCGACACTCTTAAAACAAGAGCCAACCACACACTTCCCTAATGCCTCCCCGGCGGCACTGAGCAATTCCATTTCATCGTGGTTCTTCTTGGCCTTGAGTACCCGAATCAGACATTTTACGGCTTTCTTGCTCCCGATCGCTCCCAGGAGCTCGACCGCCCCTCTACGAACTCGAAAGTCCTTCTCCCGCTCTGCAATTTTGCAAAGATCCTTGAGAAAAACGGCACTGATCCCAGTCTTTCGCAGGTCAGCAATAAGAGCCAATTTGGTCTCAACCGATTTGGCTTTCTTGAATTTCGCAACGAAGACCTTTTTCGCCGTCGAAGCTACGCCCTTCGACAATTCCGGGCCCACCTCAGCCATAGCCTTCGGCGACCAAGAAGGAGTGACAATCTCTTCCTGGGCCGGGAGAGCCGGAGTTGCCCAAAGCAGCATAAGCAAGATTGCATTTAGATATTTCATTCGTCGTCCATGATGGTTGGGGGATAACATGGCATTCGACTGTACTTTCAACGACAGGAGTAGCGTAAACCTCAACGACGGCTTTGACTACACCTTTTCACAATTGTTCTGGGGTGTGGGTCACATGATATTGCCCTAAGTTGAAGAAAACTGGCGAATCCAACCGAGTACTTTCTTCAAAACGTTGTGCATTCTTATGCATCCCAGTTTATCTATCCTTAATATGTTCTTTTGACGATACGTTGTCAGCGCTCGTTAAGGGTTGTTGCAAAGTCCTCACCAATTAGGCCAGGACGCCGGCTTTGAGCCACAGACTTGCCCCAGGAATAAGAGGAAACCTGTTTTCATGATGAAGATTCTGCTGGCCGAGGACTCGGGCGTCCAAGCGAAAGTCATTGCCAACCAATTGCACCGCCAACTCAACGCTTGGATTGTCATCTGCTATGACTATGAGGACGTACAATGCGCCATCAAAGAGTGCAATAGCGAGTTCACCATCGCCCTCGTCAACATCGTAATGCCAGGGGCTGAAAACGGAGAAGCCATCTCTATGTGCCTGAATGCTGGCATCCCCACCGTTGTCATTACGTCTTCCTTCAATTCAGCAAGACGCAAGGAAATCTTGGCTTGGAAGGTTCTGGACTACGTCGTGAAGGACGGGCCTGCAAGCATCGATTTCCTCGTCGAGTTGGTGAATCGAATGGTGAATAACCACGCAGTCAAAGTGCTTGTCGCAGAAGACTCTTCAGTAACACGGACTATGATTGCCAACATGTTAAGGGAATTTCAATTACAAGTCTTCGAGGCAAGAGACGGCGCTGAAGCTCTGCAATTTTTGAAAGAGAATCCGGACATTAGCCTGTTGGTAACAGACTACGAGATGCCCAACATGAACGGCGCACAGCTGATCCGTGCAGCTCGAACATTTGCGAATAAAGACACTTTGTCGATCATTGGCCTGTCGGCAAGCAACGACGAGACGCTGTCAGCGCGCTTGCTCAAAGCGGGCGCCAACGATTTCATTCACAAGCCTTTCTATCGCGAAGAATTCTATTGCCGTGTGTCCCAAAACATCACGCTCGTTGAACACATGACCGCACTTACAAACGCGGCTACCAGAGATTACCTCACAGGACTCTACAACCGGCGCCATTTCTTTGACATTGCCGATGAGTTGTTCGCCCGACGTGACAAGGGGGAGATTTCAATTGCGGTTGGCATGCTTGATATCGATCATTTCAAAGCCGTCAACGACACGTATGGCCACGACGCTGGTGACCAGGCCCTGAAGATGGTTGCCGACGTCCTTGACGACCAACTGGGGGAATCAGATGCTCTGGCCCGTGTCGGTGGCGAGGAATTCTGTGTCGTGGTAGTGGATGCCGACTCCGAATCTGTCGAAGACGTTTTCGAAGGATTTCGTCAACGGGTTGAAGCGATTCGTTTCGATTTCGAAGGCCAAAATATCCCATTGCGATTGAGTATCGGGGTCTCAGACGCCCCAGACCTTGATATTCATGGTCTTCTCATGGAAGCTGACAAAATGCTCTACCATGCCAAGGAAAATGGGCGCAACCAGGTTCAGGTTGCCAACTACCTCCCCGTCTAATCAGAAAATTAGAGACCACACTGGCGAATCTGACTGAAGACTGTACTCACATTCAGTCGTTGGCGATTGCCTCAAGCTCCGCCCACCTTTCCATCAGCAAGTCAATCTCATTTGTGGTCTTTTCGAGATCCTCGTTCGCCGCACGGATCGTTTCTTTGGGTTGGCGATAGAAATCAGCCGATGCCATCAATTGCATCAAGCCATCCTTTTCGCTCTCCAGTTTATCAATCCGATCCGGTAGTTGTTCCAGCTCGTTTTTCTCTTTGAAGGACAATCGACGAGCCTTCTCACTCTTGGGCTTGCCTTTCTTCGATTTTTCCACCTGAGGTGCAGTGGATTTCTTTGTCTGTTCATCTTTGATTTGCCGCTGCCAATCGTCATAGCCCCCGTCAAATTCTTTCCAGCGCCCTTCGGACTGGTAAACCAAAGTTGAGGTCACGACGTTGTTCAAGAATGCGCGATCATGGCTAACCAACAGAATCGTTCCCTGAAAATTGAAAAGAATGTCTTCGAGAATCTCCAAAGTTTCCACATCGAGATCATTCGTAGGCTCATCGAGAATGAGGAGGTTGCAAGGTTTCGCCAGAATTCGCGCCAGTTGTAAACGATTCCTTTCGCCGCCAGACAGTTTTGTAATTCCACCTCGAACCTGTTCGGGAGTAAAAAGGAAATCACCTAGGTAGCCAATCACATGACGGGGCTCCCCATTAACGATAATCTTGTCCGAGCCCTCGCCGACATTCTCCATAACTGTCAACGCGGGGTCCAGTTCACCATGGAGTTGATCAAAATGAGCGACATCCAATTTTGTACCATGGCGAATCTCACCGGAATCTGCTTTGAGTTCCCCCAAGAGGATCTTAATCAGTGTTGTCTTGCCACAGCCATTAGGGCCGATAATCCCGACCCTGTCGCCACGCATCAAAGTGATTCCGAAATCACGAATAATTGTCTTCTCACCGTAGGCGTGGGAAATATTCGAAGCCTTCAAAACAAGGCGCCCACTATTGCCGCTGACCTGAACTTTGGCCTTCACTTTGTCCGTACGATCCCTGCGATCTCGTTTGTCTTGTCGCATCTCTTGCAAGGCGCGTACTCGCCCCATATTTCGGGCTCGTCGCCCTTGTACACCGCGCCGGATCCAGCTCTCTTCTTTTGCCAGTTTCTTGTCGAACTGAGCGCGCTCGTTTTCTTCAACCTCAAGCTCGGCGGATTTACGGATCAAATAGGTGTCATAGTCACAGTCGTAGCTTCGTAGTTCACCCCGATCCAAGTCAATGATTCGAGTAGAAATTTTGCGCAAAAATTCCCGGTCATGAGTAACGAAAAGAACACTCCCACTGTAGCGCAGCAACTGCTTTTCCAAACGTTGTATCGCTTCCATGTCGAGATGGTTTGTCGGTTCATCGAGGAGAAGTATGTCAGGGTTCGAAATGAGAGCACCAGCCAATAGTAACCTTCGTTTCGAACCTGCGGACAGGGATTGAGCACAGTCCGAAGGATTCAGCCGAAGCTCCTTCGCCTGGTGAGAAATCGCTTCTTTAAGTTCCCAGTCGGCGAGTTCTCGATCTTCCAATGCAGACGATCTTAAGTAAGACTCCACCGACCCTTGGAGGTCAGAAGGGACATCTTGGCCCAAAGAGCGAACACGAATGTCCCGTTGCTTGCTCATCTCCCCAGACTCAGGAACCACATGTCCTTGAATGATCTTCATCAGTGTTGACTTGCCGCAGCCGTTGCGACCGATGAGCCCAATCCTCTCCCCCAATTCGACTTGAAGATCGACGCCATCCAAGAGGGTGGGCCCACCATAGGAATGGTGAAGGTTTTTCACATTCAGCAATGCCATGAAGTTCTATTCTCTCAATGATTCCAATTCGATTTCTATTTTGACAAGTCTCGCAAGTCAGCCCAGCAGCCCTTGCCTATATTGTTCATCCATGTGCCGCCGCGGAGCCCTGGATTGTTGGGCGCAATCACATCCGAGCGCAACATTTCTTGTACTTCTTTCCGCTTCCACAGGGACAAGGGTCGTTTCGTCCAATCTTGCCTGCGGCCCGTTTGTGGGGCGTCGTTTTGGGCGCCATGAGCCGCCCACGACCGTCTTCTTTCATCAAATCAAGAAATCTCTCACGAGAGGCGTCTACAGCTACGCGGAATTCCCATTCCATGGCGATGCCCACATCACTGCACAAGAAAAGCAGGAAGTCTAAGACAAGATCCGGAAGCAGAGCCGCGGCCTTGGGACGATTCCCCAGGCGAGCCGGAAAAGCATCCTCCAAGATGACACGAACTGTCTCTTGATTCACCTCTTTGGGATCAACCGCCAGATCAGCCGCAAAATTCAAAATCAAAGCGTCAACGTGAAACTGAAAGTCTGAGCCATATTCTTCAGCCCACCGTCCACCAACTTCAGAATCGGAGAATCCTGCGAAAAGGACACGATAGCGATCTTGCAGGGCACGTTCGAACATCCAATTTTTCTCCAAGGAATCGTGTAAGCAATTCATAGCAAAAACTGAGGATGCCAACATCCCATGAACTTCTGGAACATCGCCAAAATCAAAGCCATCAAGAGTATCTGTAGACTCTGTTGCCATAGGATGCAACAATAGCCCCAATGACGACACAACGATCATCGACTAAACGAAATCGGTCATTCCCCTGGGAATCCTGGACCGATGAGCAGCTGCTCAAATTGCCTATGTGCGAGTTAGGTATCGATTCATTGCAACCAAGGGTGCAAAAGTGGGTCGACCGAGTCTACCGGGAGCTCGAGCGTAAGCAACTCCACATCCAGCCCCACTATTGGCTCTCCGACGAGTGGTTTTCTCCCCTGAAAGTCCCGGGGATGGCCATTCCTTTTTATTTGGCACATCCAAGGTTAGAAAAGCTCGAAAAAACACAAATGCTTGAAGTCGAAGGTGGGACACAGGTGGAATGCCTCCGCATCCTGCGTCATGAGATCGGCCATGTTGTGGATCACGCCTGGAGACTTAAACGTCGCAAGAAACGCCAAGAATTATTCGGTGTTTCATCAGCGGTGTATCCAGAAACCTATTCACCCAGACCCCACAGCAAGAGCTATGTTCTGCACTTAGATTCCTGGTACGCTCAAAGTCACCCAGATGAAGACTTTGCTGAGACCTTTGCCGTCTGGCTCACTCCCAACTTCCCATGGCGACGTCGATACCAAGGGTGGATTGCCCTCAAGAAACTCAACTACGTCGAAGAACTCATGAAGAGTCTGGCAGGGTCGAAACCCCTGGTTGAATTCGAAGGAGAGGTGGACCCACTCAATAGCATCGAGAAGACCTTAGGCGAACACTACCAAGAAAAGCGAGAGCGCTACGCCATCGACTACCCACGGTTTTATGATCGCGACTTACGCCGTTTGTTTTCTGGTGACCGAGACGACACCACGCTCATGCCCGCAGCCAAGTTTATTCGTCGCAATCGATCCAAAATCGGCTCCAAAGTCGGCCGTTGGACCGGTGTCTATCGCTACGCCATCAAGTTAGTCGTCGATGACATGGCAAGCCGTTGCAAAGAGTTGGGACTCAGGTTGGAAGGAGATGAGGTTGACTCAATCCCAGACTTTACGGTTCTGCTCACCGTGCAGACGATGAACTTCGTCCAAGAAGGAAGGCACCACTTTTCCTTATGAGAAAACTACGCGTTCTGGCAATCACACACGAAAGTCTGGTGCCACCAGAAAACCCCTGTGATGAAGAAATCGAAAGAGCACCATGGAAGATGGACTATGACGTCCTCAAGACCCTCCATGAGCTTGGTCATCGCGTCAAAGTTCTGGGAATGAGCAATGAGCTCGCTCCCATTCGGGAGGCCATCGAAAAATTCAATCCGCACATCGCCTTTAACCTCTTGGACGAATTTGATGGCGAAATCCTCTTCGACCAAAACGTCGTGAGCTATCTTGAGTTGATGGGCATCCCTTACACTGGCTGCAACCCAAGGGGCCTCATTCTCGCTCGGGACAAGGCTCTGTCAAAAAAGCTCATGCTCTATCACCGCATCGCCGTCCCTGACTTCGCCGTTTTCCGCCGCGGATTGCGGGTCAGGAGGCCAAAGAGACTTCAGTTTCCCGTCATCGTTAAATCCCTGATTGAGCAAGCCTCCGCCGGAATATCCCAGGCCAGTATCGTGAGCACAGATGAGGCGCTGGCAGAAAGAGTGGAGTTCATCCACAAGAAAATTGGCACAGACGCTATTGCTGAATCATTCATTGAAGGCCGAGAGCTCTATGTGGGCGTCGTTGGCAACAAGCGTCTTCAAGTGTTCCCCGTTTGGGAGTTGCAATTTGGCAACATGACCGGAGGAATGTCTCGCATCGCCACCGCGAGAGTCAAATTCGACATCGAATACCAAAAACAAAGAGAGATCAAGAATAGCGAAGCCACCGGTATACCTGAGGAAACCTTGATTCAAATACAGAAAATCTGCAAACGCGTCTATCGTCTGTTAGACCTGAACGGCTACGCAAGAATTGATTTGCGACTCCGTGAAGACGGCAAGCCCTTTGTCCTGGAAGCAAATCCGAATCCTCAAATCGCCTGGGGTGATGAGTTCGCTGAATCAGCAGAAAAAGCGGGACTCAGTTACCAAGAACTCATCCAAAAGATGTTGAATTTAGGGCTCAAATGGCAACCCAGGCGAAGCAAGAGTTAGCTCAATTCGGGAATACCCTGCAGAGAGTTCCTCAAGCCGCCAGTCCGAAGACTGAGTGAATTCAGGACATTGTCCCGACCTGCAATGAATCCCCATCAAACCCCGATGAATTGTCCAAAAAACGTCTCTCCCATGGTCCGAAATGAGATAAACTCCGCCAGTCCAGAATCGATTCGTCAAAGGACAGGAAACTCTATGAGACACTTCGCAACTATCGTCCTACTACTCTCAACATTTCTGGCCACAGCCTTGCCGCTTTTCGGCCAAATCGGAGTGCTCACGACAGCGGCAGAAGCTGCGGCTACTAGGCTGTCTCTTATACACATCTCCGA
>WFTN01000073.1 GCA_015485455.1 Planctomycetota bacterium
ATCTCACTTCGCTCCGCATTGACGTTGTTGACTCCGGCGAGCGATCATCAGAGGGCGCTGAGGATTGGGGTTCTCTAAGCACCGTCGAGACCGCATTTCGAGGTGGAAAGATCAAGATTCCATTTGTCGCCCCGGGATTGCGGCTCAAGTTCTCTCTGGTCGCCAAAGGTAAGCAGGAGTTGGACCCCATTGTAGAGACTCATGATGGACCGTTGGAGGCTGATGAAGAACTGCACTTGGATTTTAGCTTCAAGAAGAATCAGAACACTTTCGTCGGACGATTATTAGCTCCCGACGGGACGCCTCTGAGAGATACGTCCGTTGATACTTCGATTGTGGAGAGCAGCGTTGCAAGTAGCTTCAGGTGCGGTGGCGGTTGTACCACTGATGAGCTTGGTCGTTTCGCATTGCCCCTTCCCAATACTCTTCAAGCGCGAGCTGACAAAAGGGTGATCCTGTTTTCGGTGAAAGCTAGCAAAGAAAGAAGGTTCATGAGCGCTGCACTTTCTTTGCCATTCACGGAAGGGAAGCTCCGGGGTGATGACTTAGGGGACGTCCTGCTAGAGTTTTCTCCAACACTTGTCTCGGGTATCGTTCAGGACGGGGATGGCAAACCCGTCGCCCAAGCTCAAATTATGCTGTTAGCGAATGTCAAAGACTTGGGGTCTCAGTATCGATTTAGGTGTAAGAGTCCTAGCGGCTTTCCTTTTACTAGCAGCGATGGAACTTTTGAGGTTCTTGGCACTTGCGAGGACAGTGATTTTCTTGTGCGTGTCAACGCTCCTGGTTTCTTGGAAGAAAAAGTTGTGGCCCTAAAGGGCTCTACTAAGTTCGTCATTACGCTCAAGAGAGAAAGTTCCATCTTGGGCGCTCTCATTCTCCCAAATAACCTTCGTACCGATGACATCGATGCCGTTTTGGTGAGCAAGGACGATGGCAGCATGCGGCTGACAAGAATAGAAACCGATGGTGCATTCGCGATGGGCTATCTCCCTCCAGGAAATTACAAGTTGGACTTTCGTATTCACGAAACGGAGTCTGCTATCCATACTGTTGAGGGCATCACATTAGGAGAAAACGAATCTCAAGACCTAGGGGAGATCCGATGCGATTTCTCTGGAATTAGAATCGATCTCGAACGACTTGAACCATTGACGATCTCGAAAGGCAAAGTCTACGTCGATGTCTTTTCTCCTGGTTCTGATGATCGCTTAGCTCAATACACGATGTCCAAGAAGCACCAAAGTTTCGCCATTGATGAGCCCCTCGTTGATATCCAAGTTCATCTTGCTGGTTATCGAACTTTGACATTCGAGAAAATTGGAAACGGTAGAATCGAGCTGCGCATGAAACGTGGTCTGCCGGTTCGCATTGAGGTCGACGACCTCAAGAATCTGGTCCCTCAAGGAGTCGACGTTGTCATCAAGCTAAGACATTCCCGAAGGTTGAGTGGGAGGCGCCGTGAGGTCCCCCGTGAGGGCGGCGTGTTTCATGTCCCTTTTCCTGGCAAGTACAAAGCTTATGCATCATTGACACCGGCCAGCGGGAAATATAAGGGCTATGGTTTTGGAGTGGCACTTTCCGGTGGCAAGTTGAACATTCTCGATTCGAAACAAGAACAAGTTTTTCGTCTCAAATTCGACTCAGCCGAACTGAATCGAGTTCTCAAAGAAATCGAAGAGGTAAATGGACGTTGAGCCGTCGAGAGCGACGATGTTCTTGGCTTGAGATGCTATGGACCAGAGTCAAACACCGCCCTGTCACGAAAGCGCCGATCAATGGTGGTTTCTCAATGATTCCATCATCGACGTCGCTCAGGTTCATCTTGCGCGGCCCGTCCCTGTCCATCAGAGCATTCGGATGCATCTCTAGCCACTTTTGCCCCAGGCCATGTGCTGGCAGTTCATCATCGATGAGTGCGAATCGCTTCTGATCGAATCTATGCGATTGGGCTGGGAACCGCGCTTTTGGGTGCTCTGATTTGTTCCTTGTCGGTGTGCTTCGGAACCTGGACCAAAGGGGAATCTCCCGCGGATCCCCATATCGTCTTGGCGTTGTCCCCAGATTTCGCCGCTGTCTCCCGAAAAAATCTATGTCAGTTTGGATTTTGTCCCGCGAGGAAGGGGAGGCATTCTGTTGTGACCTGGTTTCAGGGTGAGGGCGAGTTCGTGGAGGATACGACCGTGCTCTTTGATGAAAAGAGTGCCTTGACCCGGGTAGATGTCGGTGAAACGGAAGGAGAGGCTGCCGCTCTTGCCGCGCCCACATCTGGGAGCTGGCTGCTGGAGGCCGTTGGCAGCGATGAAAATCACTTCATAGTCTTTGCCAATCTTATCGATGACACCGACCAAGATTGCGGCTTGCTTCAATTGGATGAACCAGTCCTTCTTTCCAACCGGGTAGGTATCTTCCAGGGTGAGGTATCCGGGGCGGCTCACCTTGATTTTCATTCTCTTCGCTTCCGTGCGCTGGCGCAGGGCGAAGTTGCCACTTTCATCTCTGGCCATGATCGACCAAGTCACGGGAGTTTTGCCCTTGGGACCTTCCAGAGAAACGGTGAGTGTCACTCCCGAAATTGGTTTTCCGTCTTGATCAATGATTTGACCTCCGGCGACAATAGGGGCGGGCTCAAAGTAGAGGGGGCCTATCTCGGTGGTGCCTTTGACGAGGAGGTTGGGCAACATTGAAAACGCTG
>WFTN01000074.1 GCA_015485455.1 Planctomycetota bacterium
CAAGAAGCGGGCCTTCGCCAGAGCAAGAGGGCGCATCCGCTTGCCCCTCGACTTGAAGCGCAAAGAGCTGCTACCTGCTATCTTTGACAAAATCGTCAAGCGACGAAAATTAAAGCTTCAAAAGACCCCTTACTTTGAGTTTCATATGGGTCGCGAAGATCGCTCCCAGATCAAAGACGTCGATGCCAGTCGGCAGATGTTTATCGCCTCGTCCTATCAAGTCCGTGTTCTCCCCATCGGCGGCGTCACCCCCATGATCTTAGAAGACCACCTGACTCACTCCTTCATCCTTGGTCGCTTGACCGACAAGAAAGATCCGCCTTTGGACACCATGGGGCCTGTTGATCTCATCCAAGCCACAGGGCAAGTGAAGCAAATCAACCAAGCTCGATTCCCCCGCCGGTTCCGTTTCGCAGAACTCAGAAAACAATTCGACTTCACCGTCGGCAAATAGGAGACAACAAATGACCAACAAAATTGCATCATGCCTCTTGGTGGCGCTTCTCGTTGTCGCCAACAGCCAAGTAACCCAAGCTCAATCCGACCGAGACGCTCAGGGCTTCGAAGCTCTCTACAGCGTCTTTCCCAAGAATGTCTTCCCTCAAAGAGGGCGCATTCGAATCATCAAGAATGACCCACAGGATGTCCTCCTCAACAAACTGGAGTCCATGGGAGACAAGATATTAGGCACCAAAGCCGAACCTTTGGCTCTCTTCTACCGGGGCAACCTTCTGTTTAACTTGGAGCGTTTCGCTGACGCCAAGGAGAACAACGAAGGCCTCAAGAAGAAGTTTCCCAAGCATGGCCTATGTCGTTCTTTGATTCCTGGGCAACCAAGTTTGGTGGACGAAGCCCTCGCTGACATCAATGGGGAAATCGCCCTGCGCAAAGTCTACAAGGTCATCAAACTGCCCAAGGCCAAACTTGACCTCACAGAGAAAGCAATCTTCCACACCAACAACGGTTCTTTTGAGATCCATTGCTACAAGGACGCGGCCCCCGAAACCACGGCCAACTTCAAGAAACTGGTCACGGACGGTTACTACATTGGCATGTCTTTCCACAAGATACTGAGCTTCCGCCGTCTGACTTTGGGTTGCCCCAACACAAAGGATAAGGATAAAGATGAGAACACCTGGGGGCTCGGTGGCCCAGGATACGACTTGCCCAAGGAGTACAATGATGCCCTTCATGTGAGCAAGGCGGTTTCCATGGTGGCTACCGCCAACGGCAAGTCTCACGGCAGCCAGTTCACAATCTGCCTTCACAATCAACCCGACCTGAATAACAAGCAAGCTGTATTTGGCGAATTGACTACGGGCTTGGACGTCCTCAGAAAGATGAGCCAAACCCGCGTCACTTCCAGTGGCCGACCAATTCAACGATTGGAAATCACTGGCACCCAATGGGTCAGCCGTTGATTTCCATTGAGCAATAATCAGACCGACTGAGAAGATCCTGGCTGTGACACTGCTCGCAGCCAGGATTTTCCTTGTTCAACTTGGACGGACCCAAGTCCTTGAACCCAAGTGACATGTTCCCCTTGGGGTTCGACGTCCCGAAGAAAAGCTTCTCTCAGCGCTTGACCCTCATCAGGCTTGGGGATGACGGCAAAGGTCGCTTCGATAGACGCCCAATGAGAACGAGTCTTGTCAAGGTCGATCTTGGCCTCGTCGTCCGCCGGACAAGCGCCTTCCAAGAATCGGTTCACCTGACGGCGCCTCTCCTTAATTCCTTCAGCGATACGCTTCATGGCCGACTCCACGATGAGTCTATCCACCTCATCGGTCAGAGCCCCTAAGCGAACGTCTCGATACCAGGCATAGAGAGCCCGCAGCTCACCAATATAGCGCAAGCACCGCTTTGTCCTTTGTCCCACCCGGCGAACCAAAAGTGGATCAAACGTCCGGGATTTGGCGATCGTCTTCTCGCCGTAAACAAGCAAACCTCCGCCATAATCACGGCGATAAACTGATCCGGCGGCTAGAGTAGTGCCATAGTCCACGTGAATAGGCCCAACAACACCACCGCTGCCTCCCAGAAAAATCCGGGGGCTTTGAAGAAAAACTCCGCTGCAGACATCTCCAAATAAAGATGCCGTGGCTTTATCACCCTTTTTGCCGAAGGGGGTGAAATTGAAATGAATAAAACCGCTTCCCACTTCGCTGTGGTCGCTGCGGGATGTTCCTCCTGCCATGAAGCAATCACAGAAATTGATCTGCGATCCCAGGGTTACAAAACTCAAGACGATCGTCTGCTTGAGCCCCACCCCATGTCCCGTCGAAGCATCTTCTTCCAGTAAAGTTCCACTTCGCACATGAGAGTTAGGACCCAGGGAAGCACCGGCCAAAAGGCAAGCACCTTCAGCGGTACCACTGACAATCTTGGCACCTCGGCCCAAAGCAACATTTTCGATGTTTGCTGGCCCCTGGGTGCCTACAGCGGCCCCTTCTGCCAACACAGTTTCTGCCCCGCTCACCCGGGCCCCTGGGTAAAGAACCACCCCAGGAGCAATGCGGTCAAGAGAAACAGCAGCGTCGACGTAGACAGATTGAGGAGCGGGGATAATGACCCCACGATCAATAAGTTGCTTTGCGTTATGAAATTCCATGGGGGCATTCTACGATGAAGGCGCGATTCGTCCACATGGCCTGGGGAACATTTCGGCAGGCTGGTTGGTCGACCATTTGATTATCCTGAGGCCAATCGTCCCCTTGGCTGTATGCTCTGAACATCAATGTGCCCTTGAGTCGAAGTCCCTTTTCCTCCGATACTTGCAAAATGACACTCTTTCAGTCAGACGAAATCTTGGACGATGTCGACGACGACCTACCTGAGAATATCCCTCCCTTGGTGGTGGGGATCTCCTTGATCTACTTGGGCGTCCTCGTAGTTTCCCTGGCTTGGTGCTATTTCGGCTCCATTGAGGTCTTTCGGCCCCGTGACCCTCAAGTGGTTGTGACGCAAGTTTTGTGGTCATTTCTCACCGGCATTCTCCTGGTTTTCTTGATCACCGTCATTCACCGCCGCAGCCGCATTTTTGACAACTTAGAAGGAGCTGTGCGCTCCCGCTTGGGCGACCTCACACGAACGGGTGTGCTGTCTTTGTCTCTTTTGAGTTCCGTTGCTGAGGAGTTCTTCTTTCGCGGTGCCATACAAACCACGGTCAGCGACCTGGCTAGCTCCCCGATGTTGGGCCTGGTGGTAACCAGCCTGCTATTCGGCTTCCTCCACATGGGACGAGACAAGACTTATGTGCCCTGGACCTTGTTTGCCATCGGCTGCGGGTTCATTTTGGGGTACGGCTTTATGGTCACTGGAAACATCTTGGTTCCCATTACCATCCACTTCTTGATCAACGGCATAAATATGTGGCGTATTATTCACAGCCCAGAGCCAGCCTCCTCTTGAGATCCTGATGCCAACAAGCCAGCAGCAAAATTCGGCTAATTTGGGGGGGGTGTCCGGGACAAACAGGAGTTTTTCCGAAAAGCGGTAAGCTCAAAGAAAAAAGCTCGATAGGCAAGTATAAACCTGTCCTTGGAGTTTTCTTATGGCTCACACGCCACTGCTCTCCCTTAGTTGTGTAGAGAAGTCTTACATCATGAACAACACTTGGGTCCCCGTCCTCAACGGCATTGACCTAAAAGTAGAGAGTGGTGAGTTTGTCGTCATCCAAGGCGAGGTCGGATCCGGCAAAAGTGCCCTTCTTAACATCCTCTCAGGCATCGAGAGATGCAGCCACGGCTCCATGAAACTAGCGGGACTACCCATGATGGGAGCAGAGGAAGACCAAGAACTGGTCAACTCCTTTGTCACATTCCTCAGCCCCGTCTTCAGTATTGACGTGCGGCAAACGATTCGCCAAGCCGTTAACCAACCTGGGCTCAAGACTCGCGTCGCTCCTGAATTATGTTTGGAGTTGGCGGGAATCGCCCAGAATGACAACCGCAGAATTGAAGAACTCGACCACGGCATGCGCCGTCGGGTTGGCATTGCACGAGCCTTGCTGTCACGACCAAAGATTCTCTTAGCCGAAATGAGTCCCCCACCCTGGGGAGTCGCTCCCCCCTTAGACGTGCTCTTGGACGCAAATGAAGAGTTAGGATGCGCGGTCATCGCCACCACAGAAAAAGACCTTCGAGTCGCTGGCAGTCGCAAGCTCTCCATGATTGCTGGGCGGATCGCCAAGCCAAGCTTGGTTGCTTAGCTCAAGTTGTTCCGCACGTTCCTGACGCTGCACTTACTCAACAGCGATCCGGCGCACCAATCGCTTGAGCATTTGACTCTGAAAGCCGCCTTCAGGTTGGCCGCCCTCTTCCACCAAGCGCACCTTGCCCGCTTTGTCGATGACAATAATTGTCGGAACTCGCCTCACCCGATAGGCCATCAAAGCTGAGGTATCCTTTGTCAGACCAAGAGTCACGGTGATTGCTTTCTCCAAAGGTCCCCAAACCTTGGCTTCGTTCTCATCACCTTTGGGTGTGTAACGCAGCATTTTTTGCAAAGCAAAGCGAGGGTTCTGACGATAGGTGTTGAGAAGTTTCGCCTCGAGATCAACAGTCCAGTTGCCCCGGCCAGCCTTGTAGGTCTTTGTCAAACCCCAAACTGTCACACCTTCCACACGAAGATCTCTTTCCATGGTCGACAAAGACTGCAAAGTCCGGGCGCAGGGGATGTTCTTCATCATAAAAAAACAAAGGACCAAGACCCGACCTTGCATCCGCGCTACGCTGGTGCCAGGTTGCCCTTTCCAAGCCACAACACCGGTCAACTCTGGGGCAGGCCGTCCCAAGATCTCGTATTGCTTGGCTTTCTGTGCCAACTCCGGCGCTTCAGGTGCTTCTTTTCTCAGGGTTGCAAGGTGAGCCCGCGCCCCATCATAGTCTCCAGCATAGACGAGGGCGTTGAGAAGCTGAAAGGCAGCGTCACCACGCACTTCATGCTTGGGATACTGAGCCATGATAGCCCGGTATTGCTCGACGGCCTTGTCAAACTCTAAAGACAAGAAGTAAGAAGTAGCAAGACCCAAACGAGCCGGCGGTAACAGTGGGCTCTTGGGGTTTACTTTGATGAATTCTTTGTACAGAGCCACCGCTTGTTTCGGTTTATTGACCGAGCGCAGAGCATCGCCCAAAAACATCGTCGCCTCCCCACGTTCCGGAGAGGTTTTGTTTTTCAAGAGAAAAGCAGTCAAAAAGTCGATGGCACGCTCCGGAGAAAAACTCTGGATCGCCGCTCTTCCCAGGTCAAAAAGCCCCTCCTTGAGCTTGTCTGCTTGCCCCTCATAGGTCGAAACGAATTTTCGGCAGGATTCCTGAAATGCTTTCATACGTTTGCTGCGTTCTTCGTCGCTGATTTCTCCATCCATAGCCGATCGACTGGCTTCGATCTCCTTGTAGGCGTCACGAACCACCTGATCTTGCTTGCTAAGAGCTTGCTGAGCTCCTGCAGAATGGATGAGAATCTGCCCTAAGATGATGACTATGACGAGGTTGGCTATTTTCACGACGAGCTCCTAATCCCAATGGCAATGGACGGATTGCGTCATCCGTCCATCAGTTGTCATTATACGGCCCTGGGGAGGGCTGGGGGAGCATCGTTTGTGTTTTGTTTTTCCTGTCTAGGAAAAAGATGTCCGTGGTATGGAAATCTCGATCTATTGTCGCCGCGGTTTCCTGGAGCGTTCTTCCATTCTGCGATGAGGGCCTCGCCTCGTCGCCCCGTGAGCCCAAGGCATGCGAAGTTGCTTTTCATTGAGGAAAATCACCTTTTTGGACCCGGACCACGTGACCCAACCTTCGGGCAAAGCAATCTTCCCCAGACGCAATTGGCCTTCCGCTTGCTCATTGAGAAGTTTGGGAAACTTCTGAAACAAGAAGTCGACCTGATCTTTCGTCTTCATGTCTCGCAGCTTCTTGCGCTCTGGGCCCTTGAGTTTTGCTCGGAGCTGGTAGGAAGAAGGAACAACACTGCGAAACCACTGAACTGCTTCCATTTGTTCAACCAGACTCTCGGCAGCCTCTTCGCTTAAGGATAGTTTCTCCTTCAGCACTTTCTTGGCCACGGTGGGCATACTGGCATGAATCCGATAACGATCTCGGCGATTCAGTCCTTTGAGCTGATCATCGATTCGACTCTTGAGCTTTCGCAGTTTCTCTTGGCGGTCCCAGTTCTCTTGAGGAAACTTTTTCTTGAGAAATTGAAGGCGTTCCTTGGCGTTCATCATCGCCAATTGCTGCCTTTCCTCCGGGCTCATTTGCTCCATCAAACGCCTAGAGGGACGTAAGCCTCGACTTCCTTGAGGAAGATAGACCCGCATGAGGTCCCGCAACAAACGGCGCCGATCACTGGCTTTCATTTTGGCCCAATTGGCAGCAGCGGTCTCGCTCAAGATCCCCATCTTTGCCAAGCTCTCGATGCCCTTCCCCGAACGCAAAGCACGAAACAGCTTCGTCCGATCTTCGCCACCGAGTTTTCTCAGTTTCGCCAGCTCTGTGCGATCCAAATGACGGAGGAGTCGAAAACGTCTCACTGTTCGGTCACGCCAGAATTGGCTCGAAGAGAGTTTTTCGAGACGGGCCTTTTCCTCTTTGCTTAGCTCCTCGCCATGCATGGCAAAGAACACCAGCCGATTCAGACGCCCAGATTCTTTGAGTTGTTGATCAGAAGAGAGACCCCGCAAGCGATCAGCTTCTTCGGTTTGGATGAGCTGATGTTTCTCCGCTGCTCGAATGGCCCGCTCAAGAGTGGCTTCAATCTTCAGCTCAGCAATGCGCCGATCACGAGCCTCTGGCTCGAGCGACAGCAATTCCCTTGCCACTTCCTTTGATTGCCTTTTGATGAAACGTTGAGCCGCCTGCAATTGATCTTGTTTCCAGCGAGCGGCCACTTCCTTCACTTGCACTGAAATTGGTTTGCTGCGCAATAACTTCAGCTCATCAGGGCTCAAGCGCCTTGCCACGAGGCGCGCCATCCCTTCAAATCGCACCAACATGGCCTGCTTGAGCTTTTCACCCAGACTGCGTTTCAGCTCTGCCACCACTTCCGAAACGAAGGCGCGCCTCGCTTCATGATCTTGCTCCGTCATATAACGGGGTGCTCGATGCATTCGCTGAGCAGGAGTCACAACGGCAGATGCCATGAGCAGAATAAAACCATAGGTGAAAATAAGGGCGAAAGTTCTCATGGTCATCAGCCACCAAACCAATCAGCTTGGACAATTTCAGTTTCGTTCGCTTCCAACACCAAGACATCTGCGTCGCTCAGGCCACCGAGCAATTCCATGACTCCTTGGTACTCCACAACATCATTGCCAGCGGGAGTTGTTCCCCGGTTCTGATCGGCACTTCTCCAAAAAGCGATTGTCAGAGCCACAAGCAAAACAGCAGCCGCTGCTTGAACCCAACCCAGCCGATAGAAAGGCAAAACCGGAGAGGCTTTGGCCCCGGCGCCGTTCTTAACTTTTGTCAGCAAAGCGGAGCTGGGCTCCACGTCATCCAAGACACCCATGAGTTGCCACAGAGCTTCATCTTCTGGGTCGAACTTTGATCCCATGTCATCATCGGGACCGAATCGTGATTGTTGTTGATCAAATTTGTTGTTCATTTTCTGATCTCTTATTCTGTTCCGCGATCTACGGCCATCCCCTGAGGGTACCAGGCTTCGATGTCGTGGCTGAGTCGATCTTTGAGTCCGTCTTTCGCTCGATTGAGAAGCGACTTCACGGCCATCAACGAGAGCTCTAAACTTGTAGCGATTTCGGCATAAGACAAACCTTCATAGCGACGGAGCAAAATGGCCACCCGCTGCTTTTCGGGTAGATCGGCGATAGCTTCTCTCACTCTCTCCTTGAGTTCTTCCACTTCCATAGCCACCTCTGGCTCCTCCACGCGCACATCGATTTCATTGTTGCTGCGAGGTCCCATGTCATCGTCGCTTTGGCTCAAAGACAAGTGGTTTCTGTGCTTTTCCCAACGCTTGCGGTTCAAACATATATTGGTGGCAATCGTCAAAATCCAAGTCTTGAATCGAGCCTTCGGTTCGTAGTTGGGGGCAGCTTTGATGACACGCATGAATACATCCTGGGCCAAGTCTTCGCCAGTGCTTCTGCATCCAACGTAGCGATACATGAAGTTCACTAGCATCGATGCATGACGATCAACAAGCGCGGCAAATGCCCCGTCGTCTCCGTCCCGGACCCGCAGCATGAGCTGAACGTCCTTGTCATCGAGATATTTGTCTTGCATGACTCACAACACCAAGCTTAAAGGCGAAGAATACCTCCTGATTGGAGGCCAGAGTGGCCATTCAACGCCACTCATCCGGCTCATTTTGGAGAAGCCAAGGGGAATGACAGCCAAAACCCCTTGGACTCGTCCATGGATCGCTATTTCGACTCGGCCAGCGATTACCCATGCAACAGTCTAACCCCAAGCAAAGGTGACTGTTCCGCAAAAAATGCTGTGATTTTAGCTGTTTGAGTCCAGGATGGTGAGGATGAGGAGGAGTCGGAAAGTCACGTCAGTAAACTTCTTATGCTTCCCGCGCCAGTTGTCCTCCAATGGGAAGTAAGAGTAATCGAGACGGTGACCAGCTTTTTCAACGAATTCTTCGGCGCGCACCACACCTTCTTCGTCTTGCAAGCCAATCAACCATTCCAGAAGAGCCTTGGCCTTAGGTATGTCTTCAAGAACGCCGGCCCGAGCCAAGAACTCAAGCTCCTGAAGCAAGCGACCCACAAGCTTCTTCTCTTCGTAGTCCTTTTGCTCAAGATTACGAATGGTGAATTCCATGTAACGGTCAAAAACCTTGCCACCCACTTCCAACACCTCGACTTCTGGGTGAGGGTGGGTAAACATGTACTGAACGACTCGCCCCAAAATCTCTTGGGCTCGTTGGTCAGAGCGCAAGGACGGACTATGGCCGAAGAGGATGAACAGCCACTGTTCTGGACGGATGGCGTCGGGGGAGATGACCGCACAGACTTCGTCTGCTGGTCCATCTTCGGTCTCAATCACACGGGTGAGTTCACCGGTGTAGATTTTCTTGTGGATATCACCCTGATAGAAAGCATCCAGCTCATCTAGAAGTTCTGCCGTCTTTCGTTTGACACCAATGTCGTCGTGAAAATGAGAGCGCGACAACAAGGCAAGAGCATGGTGAGACAGCATCTTGCGTAAATAAGACTCAACCCCTGGATCGCCGCCGCAGTAGCCCTTGAGCTCGCAAAGATCAACACCTGGGTCTTGCCAAAGCAGGCCTTGCAAAAGCTCTGAGGTGCGCCAAACGATGGGATGATCCGTGCCCCAACCGTACTCAATGAGAGATCGATATTGATACAAGGTCCCAGGCCCGCGACCACGACTCACGTTCAGTGTCTCGAAGCCCGCAAGGGAAGTGAACCAAGTGCCATCGTCGCTTTGGGTGGTGGATGTAGAATAGGGGGGCTTGTAGTTATAGGACTCATTCCTGGTGGCCATGACATCCACGTCATCGGCTGGAAGGTTCTGGATTTCAGTCTGAATTCGGTAGCGAATCGGCGGACATGCCTTTTCCATCAACCATGGAATCGGATCTGCTTTTTGCCGTTTCAACCAACTACCCATAGAAATCCGTCCTTCGTCCCTGACTTCAGGGGAGTTTGCGAATCCGGCTCCAAGGCCACACCACCAAGATGGGACGACCTTCAACTTGAAATGGCGCTGTTGTAGGCCATTGCCGACTGTCACGACTCTGAGGACTGTTATCACCCAACAAGTAATACTTGTCTGGGGGCACTTGCGCCTCATTTGATGGCCCCACAAGATCTTGGGCCTCCATCTGGTCGATGGTCAAAGTGTAGTGGATGTCCCGGTCGATGTCAAGATGAGACAGAATGACGGAACCACCTTCGCACAAAAGCTTTAGATAGCTTTTGCCCGGTTTCAGAATGGGCTGCCGAGAGCCCTGGAACAACAGCTCGAAGTCGTCTGATGGCCTGGGACGCATCAAGAGCGCCTGCACATCATCCACCCATACCAGACGCAAAGAGGCATGGTCCAGTCGACCGATTGTCTTGTCAAAACTCGGTTTTCCGTCCTCTGAGAGCACAATCTTGAGCCCCGTTGCTGTGGTGGTCAACGCCAGGGACGCCGCTGGCTTTTCCTCCGAGCCACAAAAGTGCTCCAACAGAAAACGGGTTCCTTTCGGAATTTGAAGGGCATCATAGAGCCCAAATGAAATCACCAAATCCCGGACGATGTTCTTACCTCGGGCAAGGGTCCCCGTCGCTGTTTTGTGGTTGTCGACAATGTTGCCCTCAGGAATCCGGACCTGACATTGCTCTTTTCCAGGCTCAAGTTTGAGAAATCCCCCTTCATCCGCCACAGAACAAGCGCCCTCGATAGGCACCAGGGCAAGGGGAAGTCCCTGGGTGGTCTCCCATCCTGATCCAGACAAGCGGCTATGCATGTGTTCAATGTCCATAAAAGGCACGCTCGTCATCAGGATTTGGTCAAGATTCCGCTTGAGAAACCACTCTTGATCGAGACCAAGGGAACGAACACGCAAGTCGCCGTCCACCACGTTCGGCAGGTCTCCAGGTAGAGCCACCACCCGCTTCACGACATGCTCACCTGGACGCTCTGGGTCTTCGATCACCATGATGTCGTAGATTTCTGGATCGCGATCAATCCAACTTCGAAGAGACACCACCCATTCCCGAGAGACACCATCATTGAAGGTCGGCCACATGCTTGGGCCCTCAACGACATGCAGCTGGAAAAATAGCTGAGGGATGAATACCAAGAGCACGACAAGAACCCCCCGTCGAACCCCCGGGCGTTTGAAGAATTTAGCGTAGTGGTGTGACATGTCTGAAAGACAGAATACGCCTTTCGCCCAGATTAGTCACGGAGGCTTCCCCTGATTTATTGGAGATTCTTAGTCAAATTGGGCGAACTCTTCAGTACGAGAATCTCATGAACCAAGACCAAAAGATCTCTTGGGGATATGGAGGGAAGCACGGCCCCCGTTGCTGGCAGGCTCTCGGCCTTGGAAAGGGTGGACAAATGGAGAGTCTGCAGACCTTGGTGACGTTTCTTAATGGAATCAGAGAGCTTCCCCGCACCGACCTGAGGCATTTCTCCACCGACGATCAAAAGATCAAGGTGGCGGCAGTCCATGGCGACAATCATGGCCTCTAAGGGACGCATGGTCGCACGTACGTGATAACCGTGAGCATCCAAGCTCTTCCGCATCTGAATCAACCATTGTTCATCACTTTGGCAGATAATGATGTTGCCAGATCCCTTCAGCTCGTCATGGATCTCTATGTCGTCCAAGTCTTGCTTCCCGCCCACCAATGGCAACAAGACTCTGAAAGTCGTGCCCACACCCTCATCGCTGTCCACCGTGATCAAACCCTTTGATTGAAGAACGATACCCTGAACCGACGCCAGCCCCAGCCCTGTTCCATGAGATTCGTTCTTGGTGGTATAGAACGGTTCAAAAATACGAGGCAAGACATCCCTTGGGATCCCTCGTCCGGTGTCCGTGACCGCAATCTCCAACCAAGATTGTGACGAGCCCCTTTCACCTTCGACGGCTTGCTGCGCGACCCTTGTGGCAACAACAATGGTGCCCCCATTGGGCATGGCATCGCGGGCATTGAGAATCAGATTCATGACCACCTGTTCAATCTGCGTGCGGTCAGCATCGATCATCTTCCCCTTGGCATTCAAGTCAGTCGAAAGACGGACATCATCGGGGAGCAAGCGCTGAAGCATGGCTTTGAGCTCGCCAATCACTTCATCTACTTCAAAAACCATCGGCAGCAAGACCTGTTGCCGACTGAACGCTAAGAGTTGGCGAACAAGTGATGCCCCCCGGGCTGCACAATCCTCAAGCATTTCGACATGCTCAGTCAGCTGGCTGTCGTACATGACTTGCGGGGCACGCCCCAATAATTCGGCACTCCCGAGAATCGCCGTTAGGACGTTATTGAAGTCATGAGCAATACCGTTTGCCAAGCGACCAACAGATTCTAATCGCCTTGTCTCTCGCAATCCCTCCGCGATGCGAGCATGCTCTTCGTTTTTTCGCTGAACTGCCCGAAGCCGTATATTGAAGAACCCCCAAACGAGAGCAGCGATCAAACCGACAACCAAAACGCGGAACCACGTCGTTTGATAGTAAAAAGGCAATACCCGCAATGTAACCTTGGCTGGCTCTGCACTCCGCAAACCAGACCCATTCACCGCCACGACTTCGAAAGTGTAGCTCCCTGGAGCCAGGTCGCTGAAATAGGCTGATCGCCGAACATCGGCACCCACCCATTCGTCAACATGCCCAATCAAGCGAAAAAGAAAAGTGACCCGCGAACTCAAGCCGGCCGTTGTTCCGGTGAAACCAAACTCAATATCTCGCCGGCCTGGTTCAATCACGACTTCTTTGTTTGAGATTGCCAAGATGTCTCGATCAACAGTGATCGTTTCAACAAAAACACGGGGACGTATTAGGTCTGGTTTTGCCCCATTTGCATTCAAGACAGTCACACCGGACATGGTCGGCAACCAGATTCTTCCCTGGGGCCCTCGTATGATTCCCGGGCCATTGCATTCTCCAGTTTCATAAAGGCGCATAAGAACGCGGCGGGCATCTCCTGAAGCAATTTCGTTGAGATTCGAAATGGACAATTCGAATGCCCCAGAATTGCTATTGACCCATAAAACATCATCTTCGACTAATAGCCCGCCCAGGCACAATTCTTTCATTCCCTCATTAGGACCATAGAAAAAGAAAGTACCA
Source organism: Planctomycetota bacterium (assembly GCA_015485455.1). Classification (GTDB taxonomy): domain Bacteria; phylum Planctomycetota; family DRQF01; genus S139-23. The sequence continues at coordinate 12,790 of WFTN01000074.1, forward strand.
TCACGGAACCGGATCAAGCCCCGGCCGTAGGTGGCGATCCAAATGTCACCATTCTTGTCTCTAACCATGTCACGGCATGGCCCACCAGAATCCTTCATTATCGGATAGGTGGTGACATAACCATCCATCACATGTCCGATGCCATTGGCATACAGGAACCAGATTTTTTGGCTCACATCAGCTTCAATTCTCTTGACTCTTATTTGGCCCGTGTTGGCAACGGGAACATGGAACGTTTGGCCTTCGCCAAAGCAAACCACCGCGTTTTTGATACCAGTCCAGAGCCGTCCTTGATCGTCACGAGTAAGGCCACTGGGGATCTCAGGCAAAGGCGTGCTCGCCACAACCTGCTCGTCCCGAACGCGCTTGATGGCACTTCCATTCCACAAGAAAATTGAACCATCTGCGGTCGACCCCACAAGGACAGAATGGCGAACAACTTCGCCATCCTCCCGAACTTGCACTGGGGTGAATTCTCGCCCAGTCCAATTGAGGAGGATCGCACCATCTGCGGTCACCCATGGCCCCTTAATTCCGGTGGTAATTTTCTTTGCCGATCGCGGCGCCCTATTGCCATAGGCCAATCCCAGCTTCTGGAATGGAACCGCCCGGGCGCGAATAAGACCGTTTTCATTGGTGCCTATCCATATGTTCTTGGCGACATCACAGTGGAGAGATCGATTTCTCACTCTGCGCTGAAGAATCCGACGAGGCATCCCGATGACAGGGACACCGCCCCTTGGAGGGATCAATGGAAGGGTAAACAAATCAAGAGCATCATCGGAAGCAATAGCAAACTCGCCGCCATCAAAAAACACCACCGCCCGAGGCTCATAGCCGAAAGAATGAGATCGTTTGACCAAAGCCCCATGGTCCAAGGTCGCGATCGTCTTCGGACCAAAAGCCCAAAGCTTGCCATTGACATCAAACTGGATGATCCGCAGATGGTCTTTCGACAAATAACGAACCGTTCTTGATTTGGCGGACAATCGTGCGAGACCCCGTTCGCTCGCTTCCCAACATTGCCCTTGGTCGTCCAATTTGAGGTCAAGCACGGGCCAACGGTGACCTGAAACAAGGCGCCCTTCTTGCAAAGAGAAAAGCCCGCTTGAGCCACCGATCCAAAGAACACCATCTCGATCTTCTTTGAGAAACAGAATGGACCCAACCTTCTCGACCGTAAGAGCAAATTGAATCTCACCATCTTTTAGAAAAGCCAATCCCGATTCTTGGGTACCAATCCAAAGCCCACTACTTTTTGACTCTTCTAAGGAGAGGATTCTGTTGCTGGGAAAAAGGGGTGTATTCGAAACGTTGAATTGCCGAAAGGTGTGGCCATCAAAACGAGCCAAGCCGCCGAATGTGCCTACCCACAAGTAACCATCTGCGGTTTGTTCCATGCAATTGACAGAATCTTGAGGGAGTCCATTTGCCTTCGTCCAACTTTCAAATTCGAAGGAATGTCGGTCAAAATGAAAGCGCCCTGGGGTTTGCCCCGAAGCAAACGAAGCCAAAAGGACGAAGACGAGAGCAATCCCTAATTTTTGGACCACACCGAACATCGTGACTCCATTTTTTGAAATAGGATCATCTCAGATGAACACCAGCTTCTTGAGCCCGAGGCACAGAGTCCATTCACCCTATCACCGTCTGCTCGATTCGCTAAAGGAATTTATCTGAATTACTTCTGAGGACTCGAGGTTGAATCAATAACTTCGCGCCCAGCCACATAGGTGGACACAACTTCGGACAGACTGCTGAGAGCCCAAGAGTAGGGCTCTTCGATCATCGCGGAGGAGGAATTGGTCGTTGCAGGTCCCATGACCACAAGATCGGCCCACTTCCCCACGTCGAGACTGCCGACTTCATCTGCCAAACCCGACGCCCGGGCTCCTCCCAGAGTCGCCATTTTGAAGATGGCCTGGACATCTAAACCCTGAACATCGCCAAAGGTCAATCGATGAAACAAAAGGGCGTTTCGCATTTCGTCGAACAGACTCATACTGAATGTACTCGCCAAGCTATCCGTCCCCAGGGCCACTGGTATTCCCCGATTCAACATGGCGGCAACAGGGGCACAACCCACCGACAATCCGGCATTCGAGCCTGGACAATGGACCACAGTCGCACCACTTTCTGCCACCAAGTCCAGATCTTCTTCGTCGACGTGAACCATGTGTACGAGAGCCACCCGGGAATCAAGAAGCCCCAGATCATACATGTTACGCACGGGACTCTTGCCAAAGTCATAACGATCCTTGTAGTCGCCGGGGGCAAAAAGTTCTCTCATGGGACCGCCGCCGGTCATGAAAAATGCTCGTTCCTCTTGACTCTCAGCCAAATGAATCGTCACCGGAATGTCTAACTCACGGGCTCGGTCAAAGACGCTCAGCAAAACATCCCGAGGACATGTGTAAAGGGCATGAGGGGCCAAGCCGAACGTCGCCAAGCCCTGAGTGAATCGCTCCACATCTTGAGAGCAGCGCGAGCGCATGTCGTCCGCGTATTGGGGCAAATCATCGCTGCGGGATCCGAAGTACTCGCGACAATAGACACCTCTTAGCCCTTGCTCCACCAAAACTTCATGACCAATGGAATCGAAAAAGCTATCAACAACGGTGGTCGTCCCCGTCCGCGACATCCATGCCGCCGCTCTTTTCGCATGGGCCATCATGTTCGCTCTTTGAGCCCCGGCCCTTGGTCCCAAATAAGCGTCAATCACTTGAGGAGTGATGCGGCCATCCAGCCAATCCAAAAACCCCAAGTCCGTTGCTTTTCCCTCAAGAAAAGAACAACCCAAATGGGTGTGAGCATTGATCAATCCAGGAAGAATCATCCCCCCTTCAAAGGACCTGGTCTCGGTGCTTTGGGGAGTTGGCCCTTGGCCAAACCCGGTTATACGGCCATCTTTAATGGACAACCAACCACCCTGAATCGGATCAGCCGAAATAGGAAGGAGCCAATCTGCAATCAATACCAAATCATCCAGAGAGGCCAAGTTAAGCCCTCAACAACATGAAGAATCCAAGATAAACCCCGGCTCCCACCATATCGATCAACATAGTAATGAATGGTCCAGCGGAGATTGCTGGGTCGACCTCAAGGCGTTCACAAGCAGTCGGAATCAAGGTTC
>WFTN01000075.1 GCA_015485455.1 Planctomycetota bacterium
ATGCTGCCTTGGCCGAAGGACAATTTGTTCGCACACAATTGTTACAGTTTTTAGGTGATTGCGGATTCGCTCTCATTTTAGAGAGCGATTCATCCACCGATGGATGGCGAGCTGAGTTCTTAGGGCAAATTGACGACGTTGATGTGGTGGTGACGACCCATAAACCTTTCGCTGCACCCTTTGTCACCCTTGGTATGACTGTCTTCCTCAGTTCTTTTGAGGCTCAAACGGATTGTATGAGTTTGATGGACAGAAGCTCCGACTTTGATGTGGCCTGTTACTTGTCTGAATCGAATCTCCAGTTGGTGACCATCGCAAGTCGTATCCTTTTGTCTGGAGTCAACGAATACGATTTTACTTTCGTTTTGAACAACCTTCTTCATTGTCGGCAGGCGATCGTTTCTTGTTTCGGCCATGGGGATGACCGTTGAAGGTCGTCCTGCAGCGCGTTTCTCACGCACGGGTCACAGTGGGTGGCAAGACCGTGGGAGAGATAAATTCAGGGCTCCTTTTGCTGGTGGGAATTGGGCAGGACGATAGCCAGGAAAACTTGTCGTGGATGACAGAAAAAATCGTTGGATTACGTGTCTTTTCTGATGATGAAGGAAGAATGAACCGATCTGTAGTGGATGTTCAGGGGAGTATCTTGGCTGTGAGCCAATTCACTCTCTACGGGAATACCCAAAAGGGCAAGCGCCCCAGTTTCGTAGCAGCTGCACCTCCCGATCTGGCGAGACCTCTGTTTGATGATTTCGTTGATCTATTGCGACTTCGGGTGCCCCATGTGGCGACGGGGGTTTTCGGCGCGAAAATGTCTGTCGATTTGCAGAACGACGGCCCAGTGACACTTGTTGTCGAGCGTTGACTTAGAAATCGAGGGCTAAGGTGAGCGCCAACGCCAGGGCATCCGCGGCATCTTCCGGTTCCGGAGTCTTCTTCAATTTGAGGAGGCGCTGGGTCATGAATTGAATTTGTTCTTTGCTGGCCCGGCCGTTGCCTGCTACGACTTTCTTGACTGTTGCTGTGGCGTATTCTTGTACTGGAACTTCGTGTCGAGCGCACACCGTTAACATGGCCCCCCTGGCTTCTCCTAAGCGGAGAGCGGATTGAATATTTCTTCCCATGAATGCTTGTTCAATGGCTACCAGTGCTGGCCGAAATTTCTTCATGCAGTCGTCCAAAGATTCTGCCAAATGAAGGAGCTTCTCCCCTCGACTGAGCTTTTGACCGGGCTTCCAGGCACCCCAACCGATGGTGAGGAGTTGGCTGCCCCGGCGTTCGATTAAGCCGAATCCCGTGGCTACGGTGCCCGGGTCAATCCCCAGGATCAGAGTGCCCGGTTTTCCTGCATTCTTGGTCAAGTCTGCCATGGGGCCATGATAGGCCCATGGGGGACTTCCGGGGGCGGGCCGGCAGTCTTCTATTCTTGATGGTTAGTCGATGATGATATCTAAGATGTAGTCACCACTGGAAAGGGCGAACCACGGACGAACCGACAGTTCATAGGTTGCTGAGACTTGCACGGTCCATGGAGGCACACTTGCTCCTCCTATTTCAGCAGCGGTTCCTGGTCCAGAATGGGTGTCGATGGCATAGATCGGACCATTTCCCAGCCCTTGAATACGGATCTCTGGATCTAGGTAAGCTGTCTCAAAAATTCTTCCTTTAAGCAGCCTGTTGGTGGCAGGGTCGAAAAGGAAGGAGCGAGCCGTGACTTTTTGGCCAGCTTGGACAGTGATCTGGTAGTTATCGACTTCTCCGGTGGTTGCGATATTGCCGAAGATCTGCTGGGAGGATGAAAAGGCAAAAACTTGACTTTCTGGATTTGGGTAGCCTTGAATCATGAAGAAGGAAGGGAAGTTGTCGGCATCGAAGCTCGAAACATAACCAGAAGGATTTGTCACACGTAGATGGCCGCTGATGGCATTCATGGGCATGATTGCCCCTATGTGTCCATTGGATAAGACGTACATAGGAACCGGAATCCAGGTGTCGTTGGGGCCGGGGAATTCGACAACATTGCCTGCAGGGTTGGAGAGGTCCAATCCCGTTGCATAGATCTCAATGTCCTGCCCACGAAAGACGTAGTTCGGGTGCACACCAATGAGCTCCGGTTGCTCCGCCAGGTCGGCGGGTCTTGTCCAGGTATTGAACACGTAGTCCCCTTGGGTGACGTTGAAAGCGGACTGAACCCGCAATGTGTAGTCACCAGAATACGGTGCTTGGAAGCGGGGAGCGGTCACGACGCCGATGCCAGCCGCGAAACCAGGGCCCCCGTCATTGTCGGCGATGATGGGATCAATGGGGACTCCCGGCATGACGAGTTCAAGGGTGGAATTGAGCTGAGTCGTTGTCCAATTGGCTGGGCTGTAGGGCAGAACTACGTCATTTGCGGCATCGTAGTTGAACACTTCCACGAAGAGCTCTTCACCAGCAGTCAGCGTTACCGTGTAGGTGTCGACGTCAGTTGTGGAGTCAATAGTGCCACGAAGGGAATGATGACCATCCATGGGGGTTGTGCCTTGCCCCATCTCGGTGGTGTAAATACCTAAAACAGCGACGTAGTGATTGGGGTCGTAGGAAATGCTTGGGCTGGAACCTACATCGGAATGAACGCGCACTTCTCCTGAATGAACACTGGCGTTCACCACAGCCGTGATTGTTTCGTCGTCGAAAGTGAGAACGGTGAGTTCGCCGTCCCCAATGCTCACCATGGGGGTATCCGTCCAAGTTAAGCTTCCAGTGAAGAAATCCCCTTGAATTGTGACAATGTCGCCGAAGGAAACCGAACGGGGAGTGACTGAATCGACCCGAGGAACCAAGGGTGTCGCTCGACTGCCAACGGTGTTCGAAAGTCTCAAGTTAAAAGGACCGGCAGTGGGGTCTTGGGCGACAGTCTGCAAGTAAATCCGCTGTCCTGTGGGAGCCCCTAGTTGATAGGGCAAGAAGTCGAAGCCGAACTGCCCCAGATTGTCAACGAAACCCCAACTGAATAAGTGGTGTGCCGGATTAAACCCGTCGATGCCAATTTGAAAGTCTGGGTCAGCGAGGTCGATTTCTAAGGTGCCGACGGGGGTGTTGGTTATACTGGTCTGGCGGGCAGCTAAGAGTGCATAGTTCATGCCGGGCTGGGCCGTTATGTCAACGTGGGCTGGGGAACCGATGAGTAGGGGGATTTCGGAGCCTTGACTTTGTTCCAAGGTGATTGATGTTGTCTGTCCTGAAGCAGCTATGCTTAAGGCTGCGGTGACAATCAATAAACCGCAGAGTTGTTTAAGATCCTTGGGTCGCATCTGGTCCCCCTCATGTTGTGTTACTTGGGGAACTCGGCTCGTCGAGCGGGGTACCCATTGACAGACCTCGTCTTGAAGCGGGGTCAAAGCTGAGGCAATTCGGGGTGGGTATTGACCCTTTGGAACCTTAGAAAGCCTCCAAAGGGGGCAAAAAACGAAGCAGTCTCTTTGTGTTTTGATCGTCTGATAATGTGCTTGATGGAATATAAGTGATTATGGAATGCGGAGTTGTCATTGTTGCAGCAGGGCGGGGCTTGAGGCTCCAGCAGAGCCAGCACAAAGCCCTTGTGACCCTAGAAGGTCGGCCACTTTTTTTCTTCTGTTTGGAAAGTTTTTCCGAAAGTTCTGCCGTAGATGAGGTGGTGATCGTGGTTCATAGAGATGATTTGCCCACCTTTCAAAGCGGCGCGATTGCGGAAGAGCTACAACGTCTTGGCATCACAAAGATTGTTGTTGGTGGGGCGGAACGGCAGGACTCTGTACTCATGGGACTTCGTGCTCTCGACCCAAGTACGAAGAAAGCACTGGTTCACGATGCTGCTCGGCCTTTTTGCTCTCAGGGAACAATTCGCAAGCTTGTGAGCGCCTTGGATAATCATGCGGCCGCCGTACCAGTGGTCCAGGTTACCAGCACGGTGAAGGAAGTCGACCAAGACAATGTGGTGGTGGGCACTCAGCCTCGGGCCTCCCTAAGATTGGCACAGACTCCTCAAGGAGCACAGAAGGACCTCCTCATTCAAGCACTGGAGCAGGCTCAAGAAGCGGGGGCGTCTGTCACTGACGATGTTCAAGCTATGGAAGAAGCTGGTTATTCCGTAGTCTGCGTCGACGACTCCCGATGGAATTTCAAAGTGACTTCTCCCGATGATCTGCTTCTTGCAAGCTTGGTCATTCGTGAGGGATTGAACAAAGAGGACGCATGATGCGGGTAGGAACGGGTTACGATATTCATCGGCTTTGCGAAGGCCGGCCTCTCATTCTTGGTGGGGTTGAGATCCCATTTGAATTGGGGCTCTTAGGCCATTCCGATGGGGATGCATTGTTACACGCAGTGACGGATGCTGTGCTAGGGGCAGCGAACTTGGGAGACATTGGCGAGTTGTTTCCAGATGATGACCCCCAATACAAAGGTGCCGACAGTGCTTTGCTCCTCCAAGGGGCGATGACAAAGGTACGGGCCGCAGGTTTTACCCTAGGCAATTTGGATGTCAACGTGATCTGTGAACGCCCTAAGTTGAAACCATTCAAGGCGGAAATCGCCCAACGGGTGGCAAACATCTTGCAAATCGATCCATCATCGGTGAGCATCAAGGCGAAGACAAAAGAGAAGCTTGGTGCCGTGGGCCGGGGCGAAGCCATAGAAGTCCACTGCATTGTTCTACTCTGTCAAATTCCCGCATAACTTTCGCCCAGAACATTTATTGAGATTTCACATGAAGAGACGATTCTTGATCATGGCTTGCCTTCTTTCATTGAGTGACTTGGGTGTGGCTCAGCAGCCACTGGAGTTGGGGATCAAGAGTTTTCTAAGACAAAGTGATCTTCTTCGATCCTGTGGAAAAAGGGCGGATGTTGCTTTAGGAAAGAAGCGGCGAGAGAATCCTGAGTTGGCTCTTCCACTTCTTGTGCTTCGACGCCAAGCGATCAAAGTTACTGAAGCGCGAAAAGACGTGACAGCGGAAAAAGTCGGGGCCTTGTGCCAAGCGTTGGTAGATGATGGGCTTGCTCTATTGAAGGTGGGTACAAAAATCTCGCCCTTTCTCGACTCAAGAATCGAAAAGGCTTCCACAGATAATAGGGCAGTCCTGGAGGCCCTCGATCGGAGTATCTACATTCAAGAAGCGAAGAGAGCGATCAAGCCTTTTCTGGGTCGAGGAACCTATCGGGGCATGTTCCAAGCTCACGCAGAAGAAGCGAGCAAAATGACAAAGGCCTTCCTCTTCATTTTCAGCGACCGAAGTTCTGGTTCGGCCATGACGAGAGCCTATGCCGCAGAGGGGGTTGCAGAGCTCTGCCCTCAATCAGAGTTGGCCAAGACACGGGAAGCTGTGTCGGCGATTTTCACAGCCAAGGATGAATCTTCCGCTATGAAAGACACGGCCATGATCCTCTTGGCACGGTTGGGAGATCGAAGCCACGTCAACAGAGCTTTGCTTATACACAGAAACATCGTGGCGAAACAACTCAAACTCCCCCATGAAAAACGTTCGTATCCGACGCTCTTGTTTTCTTACGAATATATGAGCGATATCTTGCAGCGGGTTGGTGATCTTAAGACCGTTGCTGAGATCAACGCTGACTATTTGGGTTTGGTCTTCTCCTTGGTCAATTACAAGAATCAAAGCCCAGAAGCACGGAGCAACATTGCTGCTAAGTGTTATGATTTTGCTTGTGTCCTGTCGCAGTTGGGCCGTGTCGAATTTGGACTTTATATTCTTGAAACATCCTTCAGTTGGGGGTTTTCAGCCTTTGATTGGGCTAACGAAGACAAAGAACTAAAACGACTTCGTCAAGATCCTCGCTATGGAGCCTTGGTCAAGAAATGGCGTTCCAGGAAGGCCGAGCTGGGTTCATTTGTCTTCGATGGTCCCACATTTCTTGCAAAAGCGGGACGTACCGCCAGTGGCAACACCAGTCGCCCCACGTCGCGCAAATCCAAGTAGAAGATGGGCGACGATTATGTCAACCATGGGGCCTTCCATTGGAATTCTGATGGGTTATCCGCTGTGATTTTCGACGTACTTCTTGAGCCCCACACCGAAGAGCTGGGCCCAACCGATTTCTAAGCAGTCAGCAGTCGAAGAGGAAATTTGTCCGAAAAGTGCGTCTCGGATCTTGAGGTTGGTTCCACCGTCTTTCTCTTCCAGTCGAAGGGTGAGCATGGTCGTTGCTGGTCCCCCGAAATCTGGAGATATGTGCCCGACCAAATGAAGGACCTCCTCTTGTTGGCACATTTGAACAGTGTACCACAGAAGACTTGATCCCCGTGGGTCTCGCTCTAACAGGCAGCCCCCGGCGACGACGTCTAGACTGAGGGAACTGTCGGCTCCTAACATGTGAAAATCAGCAAGCCACCAGGAGTTGATTTCCTGAGTCAAGGCATGCCAAACAGCTTCCTTCTTAGCTTCGATGCTGATTTCTAAATCGTATTGAATGCAACTCAGGGGCTGAGGTGCGGCTGGAGTTTCGTTCATTCGTTGAGTCCCATTCTAATTCTCTTCCCCGTTTTGCCTGGAATGGAGCGTTTTGAAAAGAGAGCAATCGCAATTTCCTGGTTTCAAAGGCCTTATTCGAAGAATTGTCGGCGCTGCTATTCCTTTGGACGGAACGATTTTGACCTGACTCAGTCATGAGGGCGACCAGGGGCCTGCGGATGGTCGATTCAATCTATTCTCTTTTCACAGGACAACAGGGCACCTCGTGTTCAAGGGGGGAAAAGGAAACACGGGCGAAAATGGGTGCTCTCTACTCTCTGGCAACCACAGGGGCGGGAACATTGCAAGGTCGAGGGCGATTGACCGCAAAAGTCGAGAGGGGTAAGCTCTTCTGACCTTCCCATTGGGAGACTTAGTTTCGATTCCAATCCCATTTCACTGAGGATCTCGAGATGTTACGGATTTTACTACTGACCCTAATTCTTTCGACGACACTCTGGGCCCAATCCAATCGAGACGACTTAACGCCCTTAGACATCTGCTACACAACCCGTGTGAGTGACGACAAGGCTACGATCTTTGTTGAATTAGAAGTCATAAATGTGGCCAGGCCCACCGTACATTTGGCTATGCCGAATTGGTCACCAGGTGCCTATCGTCTGGGAGGATATGGCCGTCGTATTAAAGACCTCAAGGTGACCGACGGCCAGGGGAAGGAGCTGGCCTTGACTCAGTTGGATCAGCAGACATGGAGCGTCGAAACAAGGGGCAGTAAGATGCTGGTGGCCTCATATTCTTTGCCTGTACGATCAAGGCGGAGACTCGGACGCTCCAGAAATTCGAAACCAAGAACTGGCTTCCAAATCGCCGGCCCGTCGACCTATATCTATCTCAAGGGGGCCAAGCATTTCCCTGTCTTGTCGCGCTATCAAATTCCACAGGGCTGGGGCATCGCCAATGGGCTCATCCCTACCGCCGATGAAAATGTCAGACGGGCACGAGACTACGACACTTTCATCGATGCCCCGACAATCCTGGGGATCTTCAAAGAGAAGAATTTTGAGATAAACGGCACGCCTTTTAGCTGTATCTTCTTTCAAAACAGTCAAGAGTACGACTTTGATTTGGACGCTTTTGTTGATGTCTGCCGGAAAATCTGTGCCAGTCAGGGCGAGCTTTATGGGAGTTTTCCTTTCGCCAATTATGTTTTTCTTTTCACTCTACCTGGGGGAGGAGGCCTGGAGCACCTGAATTCTACAAGCATCGGTTTGAGTCCCACTAGAATGAAGAGAAACGTCAACAGTGGGGCGTCTGTGACTTCTCACGAGTTTTTTCACACTTGGAATGTGAAGCGAATCCGTCCTCAGACTTTGGGGCCATTTGAATACGAGCACGAAAACTACACGGGCAATCTTTGGGTCTCCGAGGGATGGACATCTTACTATGGTGATTTGACTCTCTGTCGAACAGGAATCTTAAGCCCTGGGGACTATCTACAAGGTTTGTCTCGAATCTGTGAGCGAGAATTCAACAAAGAAGGACGTCTCAACCACTCGGTCTTCTGGGCGAGCCGGAATGTTTGGCACGGTCGCAAACCAGGGGAGCCCGCCCGAGTCGACTATTATGGGACCGGGGAAATCCTGGGTGCCATGATTGATCTTAAGATTCGCGAAGAAACGAATAACCGCAAGTCTCTGGATGACGTCATGCGTTTCTTGAATCGTTGGTTCGCTGAGTCGAACGAGGGATTCAAAGAAGGTGACGTCGAAAGGGCTTGCACGGCAATCAGCAACTATGACTTCAAGGAGTTCTTCGCTCGGCACGTCTACGGGACGATGGATCCGCCCTTGGCTGAATATTTCGCTTTTGCCGGGATCGAATACACAGAACGCCATGTCGAAGCGGCGTTTCCTTTTACCTACCGTAAAGGTGCCAGTGGATTGCGGGTTTTTGGGCGTCGTCCCAGCCGAATGACCGACGAAAATATTCCCAAACGCGGCGACACTGTGGTTCAGGTCAATGGCAAAAAGTTGGACGACCCTTGGACATTTCTTGAGTCACATAAAGCCGGTGATGCCATCAAATTGGTCGTGCAAAACGGCGAGACCGAAAGGGAAGTCACGGTCAACC
>WFTN01000076.1 GCA_015485455.1 Planctomycetota bacterium
AGATGACCAAGTCTGCATCTTCGGTAACGAAAACCAAAAGGTCATCATATTCTTCGGCAAATGGATCATAGAGATTCGACTTGATCCAAATCAAAGCCATGGCGAGCAATAGGCCAAGAATAACGGCGATAATGACGCGCTTTCTGGATGCTCCGAACTTTTCTAATAGGTCATTCATATTCGTTTGAGATTTTCTTTTCTGCACCAACCGAGCCGAAGACACCCCCTACGATATCATGCCAATGGGCCCGGCACTGCCCTGATACTGGGTTATTCGTCCGACGTTCGAAAAAGAACATACCCTGCCAACACGATTCACTTGGGGAAGTCTCCAGCACGGATGGCCTGCCTTCTCCTAGGGTTTCGTAGGTCCAGGTCTGGATCTTCGACGAAATGCCTGGGCAGCAATTGCGATTCACGGGCATTTCAACAGAAAAGGAATGGACAGCTTCAAGATAAGAGTAGGGCTTAGCGGGGTTCAACGGGCTCCCGCATAGCGTTCTTGCAAGGCCTTAATCTCAACCATAACCCGCTCGCTCAGCAACTTAGAAGCTTCCTTGCGATCCGCGTCCTTCTTGGCTTCAGGTTCAATGGGCTCACCAAAGACCACCATGATGCGGCCGCATCGAGGAAAACCCGCCCGCCTCGGCAGAACATCATAGGCGCCTAAAATGGCGACAGGGATAACAGGAACTCGGGCCCTTTGCATCAAAGACCCCACCCCAGCCATCCCTTCTTGGAGGACACCATCACTGGCGATGTGACCTTCAGGAAAAATGCCTACCAAGCCCCCTCGTTTCACAGCCTTCAAACAGTCTTTCATCGCCCCCACGGCTTTCGCCGAACTTGACAGGGGAATGACACGCCAGAACCGATAGAACCAACAGAACATGGGGTGATGGTAAAGAGTGCCGTCCATCATGAATGAGACATGACGAGGCACCAAGAGTTGAACAAGCATAGGGTCGAGGAAGCTCGTGTGATTGGGAGCCAAGATATATGGCCCCTCTAACTTGGGAACGTTGACCGCCCGCAAGCCAAAGAACACACCCAAGAACAGACGTACAACAGCGCACATGGCACGTTGAACTTTCCATGTGCCTGCGCTCACAACGCCGATAGCTGTCACCAATTGACCTCGAGCTCGGGCTTAGTGGCCCAAACCCTTATCTTGACGTGCTAATTGCCCACCGCGAGAGAAACGGTATTGAATTGCCGCTACCTCGCGATTCTTGCGGAAACGGTACTTCAGCACCTTGGCTTCATCCGTATCGATTTCTGCCGCAAGTTGCTTGCAACAACGAGCGAAACGCCAAAATGCCCAACCAACGACTTCGTCCATTCCCTCTTGCCCATCAAAAAGAGCAAAGGTTTTGGAGTACTCATACATGGCGTCTTTGAACTTGCCAGCAGCAAAGGCGCAATCCCCAAGGCCATTGGCGGCCCCAGCGAAGAGAAGGCTTTGAGTCTCGTAATTGGCTTTCTTGAAGAGTTCTTGGAACAAACTTTCTGCCGCTCCCACCTTCTTCTGGGCCAGAAGGATGTTACCTCGAAGCACTTCGCATTGAAGACGTTGCGTCTCGCCTTTTGCCTTGGTGGAAACCGCCGCCTGGGCATTGGCGGCTTCGCTCATCTTGCCTGCACCTAAGAGCGCTTTGGCGGTACCGATGCCGGCCAGCACACGATACTCATTGCCGAAGCCGAGCTTGCTAGCCTTGGCATCCAAAGCAGCAAAAGCAGCTATGGCCTTATCGAATTGACCGAAATCGTAGAGGTCTTGAGCCTCCCGCAGAATAACCTTGGGCAAGAAGTGGGTCTTGGGTGCCATCTTCAAGAGCGCTGCTTTATAGCCATCCGCCTCTTTCATGCGACCCAAGAAGCGAGACAGGCGCCAAGCATGATAGAGAGATGGCTCTTGGCACCATTGCTCTTTCTTCCGCAGCTTCTTGCCGTCCATGGTCTTGCCAGCGATGATGTCGTCCAAAAGTGGCATGGCGCTGCGATAATTGCCTTCGGCAATCATGTCCCTGGCTGTGGAGAAGATCTCAGGTTGATTCTTATAAGACACGCTGATGAGAGAATCTGTGGGGATTGTACGCTTAGTCTTGCCCTTGAACTTGATGTCTCGGTAGGTCCATTCGGAGATCAGAGCCGACTTAGCGACTTTTTCCGCACCCCGGGTGTTGATGTAAGTAATACTAGCTCGCTGTGCGTGAGCCATAACACTGAGAATCAGGGCGAGAAGAAGGCAGAAGCTCGTGCGTTTGATTGCGATCATGGTAATGCGCATGTCCTAATGATCTCCAGTGGGCTCGAACACCCATTTCCGAGGGGAAAGCTCCGTTCGAACGAAGCGATCTCGATTCAAGGGATTTTCCCGGACTGTTCAGACCGGGAGGGAGGATAAGTTATGAATGAGTCCCCGGAGTGTCAAGCCACCTCCTGAGACCGAATCTTCACCACCGAGGGCTGTCATTTCTCAAATCAGCCCTCCATAGGACTGCTTGTTGACAGTTCGCCGATCCAAAGAGCATAAATCCCAAAGAATCACCACTTTGAGCCAGGAAAACACCGCCCAATCGGCTTTCTCCAACGGGAAGAGTCCCCAGAAGATCAAAGAAAGTCAGAAATAGGACCCCCATCAGGGCACAAAACAAAAGCCCAAAAAAAGTGATAGCGTCGAAGGCTTACGCCTCGACGCTATCCACGAGCCCTGTAGCACCTTTTTCCCACCTCTATAGGCAGAGAAAGGAGGAAAAACGGCGCAAATTCTCGCAGTTTTTCGAAATATCCTCTGGCTTCCGCCGATTGCATCTCCTCAACCTCTTGTTGAGAAATTACTTAAGAACGAAGGAGCTTTCTTAATCTTCTGATGTTTTCTCCGGCGATGAATCCTTTGGAGTTGATTCTTCGCTGTTTTCAGCCAAATCTTCGGCTACATCATCGTCCGTTGCGATGACCGCGCAGGCAACAAGGCGGTCTTCCCCCTTCATGCGCATCACGCGAACACCTTGAGTCGCTCGACCCACAGTGGAGATAGACTCCACCTTGGTACGCACAATCATGCCACCCTCGGAGATAAGCATGATGCCATCATCATCGGCCACCGACAGCACACTAACCACACTGCCATTGCGTTCGCTGGTCTTGATGTTTCGTACGCCGCTTCCCCCGCGACTTTGAATGCGATATTCACCAAAAGGTGTCTTCTTGCCGTAGCCACGTTCACAAAGAGTGAGCAAAGTTCGGCCTTCTTCGACTTTGACCATGCCCACGACCCGATCACCTTCGGATTTAAACTTGATACCCCGGACACCCCGAGCAGTTCGGCCCATAGGACGAGCATCTTGCTCATTGAACCGAATCGACTGTCCGTGGGCTGTGGCGATGATCACCTCGTCATTACCGTCCGTGATGACGGCCCGAACCAATCGGTCACCTTCGTTGAGGCTACAGGCAATAATGCCAGCAGTCCGCACGTTGGAGAACGCCGAAAGGGCTGTCTTTTTGATGTTGCCCTGCTCAGTCACCAGCATGAGATAGCGATCATCGTCAAATTCCCGCACTGGAATCATCGAGGTGATGTTCTCGTCTTCATCCAGTTGAAGGAGATTCACCAGACTGCGACCGCGGCTTGTGCGCGACACTTCAGGAATGTGATAGACCTTCAACCAATGCAACTTGCCCTTATCTGTGAAGAACAAGAAGTAGTCCTTAGTCATGGCCACAATGACGCGCTCAAGGAAGTCACCATCTTTCAGGTCAGCCCCTGCAACGCCGGTGCCGCCACGCCCCTGACTCTTATAGACATGGGGTGGTGTACGTTTGACGTAACCACTGTGGCTAACTGTGACGACGGCTTCTTCATCCGCAATGAGCGATTCGTCAGCGATTTCCGTATCAATCATCTCGATCCGGGTGCGACGCTCATCACCATACTTGGCTTTGATCTGCTCCAGATCATCAATGATCATTCGATGGACAATAGTGATATCGCCAAGGATCTCTCGATAGTAGCGTATCTCTTCCAAGAGGTTCTGATATTCCTCTTCAAGCTTTGTGACTTCCAAGCCCGTCAAACGTGACAAACGCATGGCCAAAATAGCGTCAGCTTGGCGCTTCGAAAGCTCGAATCGGGCCATTAAGGCATCCCGAGCCGAATCTGGGCTGTCTGATTCTTTGATGATCTTGACAACTTCATCGATGTTTTGGACTGCGATTCGCAATCCTTCAACGATATGGCAACGATCTTGAGCCTTCCTCAACAAGAATCGCGTTCGCCGGTGAATCACGTCAACACGATGGTCTCGGTAAGCTACAAAGAACTCTTTCAGTTGGAAGGTCTTGGGGCGGCCCTTGTCCAGCGCCAACATGATAATCGAGAAAGACGATTGAAGAGGTGTGTGCTTATAAAGCTGATTCACGATCAAGTCAGCGTTCTCACCCTTCTTGATGTCCAAAACCAAACGCATACCTGCACGGCGATCCGTCTCGTCGTTCGCTCGCACCACACCCTTGATCACACCATCTGCCATCAAGTCCTTGAGGCGCTCAAAGATCGAATTCGGGTTAACCTGGTAGGGCAGCTCGCTAATCACGATACTTTGACGATCCCCACCTCGGTCTTCAATCTCCACTGTTCCACGAACAGTCACTTGACCTCGGCCAGTCTTATAAGCTTTCAGAATGCCATTGCGGCCGCAAATAACACCCCCGGTAGGAAAGTCTGGGCCCTGACAGATGGACATAAGCTCCAGAAGTTCGATTTCTGGATTGTTGATGGTGGCAATGATGGCGTCGGCCACCTCAGTCAAGTTGTGAGGCGGAATGCTCGTGGCCATACCAACAGCAATCCCCTGAGAACCATTACACAGGAGGTTGGGGAATCGTCCGGGAAGCACAGTGGGCTCTAAGCGGGTATCGTCGTAATTCGGAACGAACTCCACGGTGTCCCGATTCAGATCATCGAGCAACTCGGCGGCAGGAGCCCGCATGCGCGCTTCTGTGTAACGCATGGCAGCGGGAGGTGAACCATCCACGTAGCCAAAGTTCCCCTGGGGGTCGATCAACTGATAGCGCATGTTGAAGGCCTGAGCCAAACGCACCAACGTCGGATAGGCCGCCTGGTCACCATGGGGATGGTAGTTACCCGTGGTGTCACCAATGATCTTAGCGCACTTTCTGAATTTGGACCGTGGACCCAAATTGAGATCGTTCATCGCCACCAAGATGCGGCGCTGAGAAGGTTTCAAGCCGTCTCGTACATCCGGCAAAGCGCGCTGAATAATCACGCTCATGGCGTACGAGAGATAAGACTCCTTCATCTCCTCTTCGAGCTCTTGCTCGCGGACATTTCCACGGAGATCAGGGATATCCTGCTTGTTTGGCCTAGGGGTTTTGCTTGCCATGGGGAGGGCCGCTCTTCTTGCGTTCTAAACTACTGTGATTGCAAGCTTTATGTAGCTCGACTAAGGGGGCCGCGCGACCCTCTTTTCATCAAGGATATTGTAACCAATTCCGCCTATCCTTCAACCCGGCCCAAGTGGCCGCAAATCGTTGAAAAATCGAGGCTTAGAGTCACTTCCTGGGGTTCGTGTTCGGCCGCAGTAAGTTCTTTAATTGACCCAGTGCTGCTCGTTTCCAACCGGCTTGCAACTTCTCAACCTCGAGGGCCGCGGAATCAACGGAGTCACCCGCCGATAGGGAACGATCCAAAGAGCGAAGGAAGTCCATTTCCGGCCCTTCTCCCCTGGGCAAATCTTGAGGAAAAACCGCTGGAGGCAATGCCCCCAATCGTCGAGCCATGATCTCAATGGCGGTTAAGAGCTGAATGTCCCGTTTCTCGTCCTCGATTTGCGGATCTCCAGGGGCCAAAGCCTCCACCTCATCAAGCTCCACTTCTGCCCGCCTCCGCTCTCGCTGCAACCGAGGCCAGTCTCCTGTGGCTGCGGCCAAGTAAGCGCTCAAGATTGACGTGTTGTAGGTAAAAATGGGCGTCGTATAGTCATCCCGGTGACGCCTCATCTCCTTAACCATCAAGCCAGCCTCGGAGAAGTCCTCCTCTTTCAAGGCTTGGATGGCTCGTGTTTGCCACAAAGTGGCATGAATCATGTATCCCGGGTCGACAATACCCCCATCCAACTCATCTTTGAATTCGACCATCAGGGCCGCCGCCCGGTCCCCATCATCCGTGGATGCCGCCTCCATCGCACCGGCCCGCAGCGCTCCCACCTGAAACTCATAAGGCAAGGTGTTGAGCCACATGAAGAGCGGCACCACCAAAAACACAACGATGATCGTTTTCACTCGGCGCATGCGAGCCCGAAACATTTGTGCCAGAGCAGGCTCCTTAAAGTACAGACCCAGGAAGTGAATTCGATTCTCGATACTGGGATGAACCAGACCTCCGTCCTTGAGGCGTTTGGGGTAAAGGCGTCCCAGAGTCTCCAAAGAACGTTTAATGGGTCCTTCGTCTCCCAGGGTTTCACCTGCAAAAGTATCAGCTTCCGACTCAAATGCTTTCGCCACCGGCGAAAAGATAAAAAAGATGAAAAAGGGATAGAGAAAAATGAGGGCCCACGATGATTCTGCCAATGGATCTGGATCGATAGACACATGCATGAACAAGGATAGCCCCAAAAACATGGCCATATTGAGCAGGATATGCCCGCGCTTAGAATGCCCCATTTCGTGGGCAAACACCCCAGCCAAATCCTCTTCACTTAGCCTCGTCAAAATAGCATCCGTCAGAAAGACGTAACGAAGCCGACCCAAGACACCAACAAACATGGCGTTGACCACCCGGTTGTGAGTTTGAGCCACCCGAATATCAAGAAAACGAAAATTGCCACGTTTAGCGATTTCTTCAAACCGCGTGCGCATAGGCCCCGGGGGCATCGATTGACTGCCAAGGGCCAGCCTCACCAAGAACGGCGAAAAGGTCACAATTAAAACCGTGAATCCCAAGGAGATCAGCAACTCAAGACTGGGGTAGGCAGCCATCAAAAAACGAGTTTCACCGTGGGTGGCCAACCAGGTCGTGATACTAAAAATCAAACAAGGCAACAGAGGAACAATGAAAACGCGGTAGTTAAATTTGAAATAGGATGCCAACGGCCAGGGCTGGATTCGTTGGCCCTCGTCAACGCGCCAGCGGTGATAAAGTGCCGAGGCATGCATGGCAAACCAAGGAAGAATGAGCCCAACAGCAGGCAAGAAAAACATGTCTCCCAAGCCCAAGTCAACTTGAATAATACGGTTCCATCCGTAGTGCAGAATGGCGTAAAATGCCAACTGGTGAATGAATACGACGGTCCAGGGGCTTGGGCCGATCTTGCGCACTGGGCCATCTATGGATGCTCTTTCCCAGGCCAAGCGCTTGTTAGCCATGCGGCGATGAAAAACTTCGAGAGCCAAGAGTAAGCCGATAGGAACCAAGAACGGAGGCTCGTACACCTCTCCGTCTTGGGGGCCATAACTGGCAACTTGAAGAGCCGCCATGAGAAATCCTGCGATCCCTGCGATCATCCTAAAACCTTCTTCGTTGTGACGAAATGCAACTTCGCAACTTGTTCCAAAACACCTTCACCTTTAACCTTCACCAATCTCTTGGCTGTGGCATCTACATTGCCTCCTGCACCCTTCGGCAAGGTCAAATCAAACTCCCGACCCAGAAAAAACAGACTACGGTGAAATGCTTCGCTGGCTAAGATCGAGGCCGCTCCCACTGCCGGAATAGACTCGGCTTTTGTTCTGAGGACAAGCTCCGCAGCCCGGCCTTTTTCTTTTAGCCCCCGGCGAAACGGGGCCTCGTTGCAAAACTTGTCAACGACAATTGTCTTGGCATCCGTCTTCTCCAAGACACACTCCAAGGCTGTGCCATGAGCCCACGCCAAGAGTGTGTTCAGATTGCCAAACTTGCGGTAGAGTTGATTGTATTTTACCGGCCCAATGACCACCACTTCGTGGGGCAAGTGCTCTTTGATCAGTTTCGATGTTTTCTCAATATGGCTGCGAGAAAGCTTCTTGCTATCCCCCAACTTTGCTGCTTCCATGACACTGGCATACTCGGGACCATAAGCCACAGCAGCCACCACCAGGGGGCCGAAATAATCTCCCTTTCCAGATTCATCGGAGCCAACAACCGTACTAGAAAATTCGAGAATCGCTTCTTCTTGCGCTTTCTGTTTGGGGGCCTGGCCTTCATGGTCGGCAAGGTAGTGGGCGACAAACATGTCCGTGCCTTTCCCTTGAACAACGCACTTGCCAGAATTGTAGAGGGTAACAGAAACCCCCTCCCCTTTGGCCCCAAAGCGAGCGTAGTCCACCGCCCGAAATTCGAAATCGCCACCATGAACCGCCTGCTCCAAGCTGTCCATTTCGGAACTGGTCAATTTTGCAACAAACGTCATGTCTCGAGTCCAAAACCCTACTTGGCACGCATACCCGTCAATCCTGAGGCTACCTCGTGGTTTCTGAGGCTATTAAAGACGAAAAAGAACCACAGGAGGCCAATCAGAGTAACAACCCCTCTGGCTGATGCCGCATCCAACTGATTCATTTGGGAGAATGCCAGAGTTTTCATGGCGGAACACCGCCCTTCGTGGTCATTCTTTCGGGAAGAACACAATTTACTCCATATATATCCTTGCCCCATGATTGACGATTTAGTTTGATCAACAGAGGGGATTTCTGGAGACTCACGGGCATGAGAATCAACGATACCAGCAACGACGTGGAGATCCTGGTCGAAATGGGCAAAAGGATGCGCAATCAACGCCTCCTATTAGGTCTAACTCAGGCTGGACTTGCCGTTTCTGCCGGTGTCTCCAAGCGCACCATTGAGCGCTTAGAAAGTGGAGCCTCTGTCCAAGTCTCAAGTCTTATTCGTTTATTCCGTAGCTTGGGCCTCACCAAACACTTAGATCAGACTGTGCCGGAAATTGATGAAGACCGGAAAGAGCTCAAGAATCGCCAAGGTGTGGTCAGACGGCGGGCAACATCAAGGACCCATCGCCAGCCTCCAGTTGATCTATCCGAAGGAGAGCAAGATCAGAATTCCCCAGGTTAGACGAGAAGGCTGTGCCACAACATAATAGGAGACCCAGGGGCAAGAATCCCAAGGCCATGGGCTGTTGGGGGCTATTCCTATTGCTGTCTTGTTTCTTGACAAACATCTGTGTTGCTCAAGAAGAACTAACTGGGAAGGGCATTGTGGTTACTTTTCCCAAGGGCATGGAGGGAGCAGCTCAGCGGGTGCTGCGAACCTACAACAACCTGAAACGAGACTGCGAGGTTAAGCTGGGCTACCGTTACAATAGGGATGTCGAGGTTTTCCTGTGCCGCGACCACGATTCTTTCAATAGGCGGATCGTCGCTTTAGGAGGGCGGAAGAAGCCCCAACACATCGCCGCGGTGGCTTTCTCCCTTGCAGATGTCATTGTCCTGAAGTCAGCGGCGTGGATCAAAGCCCAACCAGGTGAATTCAAAACCATATTTCAGCACGAGATTTCTCATTGCCTCTTGGGATATATACGTCGGCGACACCGAGGCATGGATCTCCCACGGTGGTTCGACGAAGGGATCGCACAATGGGTGAGCGAAGGCTTGTTCCATGGGAAAAGTGTGCAACTTCACCAAGCCCTCCGGGCCGATGCATGGATTCCTTTTGACCAACTAAACCAGAGGTTTCCTGAGCAGGAAGGGGCATCGGCCTTAGCATACGCCCAGAGTGAAAGCATGGTCCGCTTCATTGCTGAATACAACGATCCCAACCTGAAGAAAGCCAACATTCATGGCATTCTCCTTCGACTCGTGGAGCGGGATTCTTTTGACAAGGCCCTCTTCGCCGTAACCGGCCTACATCTGAGTGGGCTGGAATCTGCGTGGAGCCGACAAGAGCGATCATCGGCCCCCTTCCCGCTCACACTCTTTCCTGATGCCATTTTCGCCATCACCATTGTGGTCTTGGCCCTCTTAGCTTTTGCCAACTATCGAGGCCGTCGAAACCGAAGATTGGTCCAAATGGACGAAGAAGAATCTCAATGGGCCCATGGGAATCCTCAGGAAACCGAAGAAGAACGGGATGATATGGGATAAAATCCCCATTTTGACCCAAAATCTGCCCTCGGATATCACAACCACCCAAAAACAAGGTGATATCTGGGTTGAATCACCCACCGGAACATACACAACTCGCGCGGCTCGCTAAGGGAGAACATCTTGGCTATGATGTCCGCGCGTACCCATCGCGCCCAGTCCAACGTGAGAAAAAGAATGAATAGAAGAATCGCAAGCACCATTTTCTTGGTTGTCTTCGTGCTTTGCCTGAGTCACATGACCAAGGCACAAGTGACCACGGCTGTGACCATCAATGGAGCAGCACCGGGAGACCTACTCGGAGACTCTGTCGGTTGTGCTGGAGATGTCAATGGCGATGGGTTCGACGACATCATCGTTGGAAGCCCCCGAAACGACGCAAACGGCACAAACGCCGGGCAGATTCAAGTGGTATCAGGCTTCGACAACACCATTCTATTCACCATCAATGGGCCAGCAGCCAATGACAATTTTGGCAAAGCCGTCGCTGGCGCTGGTGATGTAAACGGAGACGGATTCGCCGACTTCGTAGTCGGTGCCCCCTTTCATGACACAGGAGGCGCCAATTCCGGAAGGCTCTTTGTCTACTCGGGAGTCGATGGCAGCCAGCTCTACTTCTTCTCCGGCGACAACTTCAACGATCAGATGGGGGCCAGTGTAAGTGGAGCAGGTGATGTGAATGGGGATGGCTTTGACGACATCATTGCAGGAGCCCCGGGAGACGACAATAACGGGACGAGCTCCGGGTCGTCACGGGTTTTCTCCGGGGCAGACGGCTCCATCCTCTACACCTTCGACGGTGACACCGCCCACGACACCATGGGATTCTCGGTGGGCCAAGCCGGTGACACCAACGGAGATGGTTTTGACGATGTCATCGTCGGCATCTGGTCGGACGACGACAACGGCACCAATTCAGGAAGTGCTCGGATCTTCTCCGGGGCGGATGGCTCCATCCTACTGATGATCAATGGTGACAACATCGGCGATGAATTGGGACGATCTGTTGCTGGGGCTGGCGATGTGAATCGCGACGGCTTTGATGATGTCATCGTCGGAGCTCCCAACGATGACAACTTGGGCAACAATTCAGGCAGTGCCCGGGTGATTTCTGGTGCCGATGGCGCTGTTCTTTACGTCTTCAACGGAACCTCCTCTGTCGACCTCTTCGGGACCAGCGTTGGGGGGGCTGGGGACTTCAATGGAGACGGTTATGCCGATCTCGTGGTTGGAATGCCCTTGGAAGACAATGGTGCAGCCAACACTGGCACAGTTCAGGTATTCTCTGGGGCCGACGGATCCATCCTTGCCCAAGTCGATGGATCTAACAGCGGCGACTTCTTAGGAGCTGCCACTGCCAGCGCAGGAGACTTCAATGGCGATGGGTTCGGCGACATTGTGATTGGCAACTCTCTCAATGACAGCAATGGTGC
>WFTN01000077.1 GCA_015485455.1 Planctomycetota bacterium
AACACGAACATAAACATAGGAATTGGCCGGGTCCGGGGTAACGGAGGAATTACTGGTGTCGACCCGCAAATGATTGACATACTGGGCATCTATAGCCGCAGGAATCCCGTCGGGAAACTCGATTGCTATGGGCTGGGGAACATAAGAAGCCAAGTCAACATCGAGTTCATAGAGTTGAACGTTATTGGTGGCATCTGGCGAAACCCGCACATAGTAAGTACCGGCCAAAGGCAAATTGATGCTATTCAAAGATTCGTTTTGTCCAGCCGGGTTCCCGTTCGACAACCCCAAGATAGTGAAACCATCGGAATCAAGAAATTCCAAAGTGAGGTCACTGATTGTCAGAGAATTAAAACTCGTCCCCGCAGAGCAAGCGCCACCCCCACCTTGAGGCCCCTCGAGATAGGTCAAGCCAATCGGCCGCAAAGTGAGATTCACGGTCTTGGGGGAATTGATCGTGAAACGATAGACATCCAAGTCACTATTATCATCGGTAGAGACGTTCGCCACCGTGGTGACACCATCGCCCAAGGCCCCGAGATTCGTCGCGTTACCCACGGTGTCGTTGGGCTCCGAGTTATCGCCATACTGTCGTTGAGCCCCCAAAATCTCGTCATGCTGGGGGCCCAAAAAACTGGTTACCAAAGAAGGTTCCATAAGCTTGGTACCGTCCTGAGGACAGACATGAGAAAAACCCAAACCATGACCATGCTCATGAGACACCACATTGCGTAAGGCCCGAGAATCATTGGCAGCAGAGGAGTAACTTGGGTCCGCAGAATCAAGGACCATGTCACCATCGTTTGGAAAAGAGTTGTAGGCAAGGATGGAGCCGCCCCCACCACCTGCCCCATCAATAAACTTGCCGCTGATGCGAATGTCACCGCGAACCCCCACAACGCCGTTGGCAGTGGACAGGGTTACCCCGTCATCATTAGGCTCATAGACATAGGTGATTCCAGTGGCATCACTCCAGCGGGCAAACTCTTCGGCGAAAATCTGTTGCCAAACTGCTGGGCTACCATAGATGCCATTGAGCCAAGCAAAGAGATTACTGTTGGCGCCGGGTTCACCCACACCATTGGGAACAAACGTCCCGTCGGGAACAAAACTATAAGTCAACGTCGTCACATCTCCTTGCCCAAGGCCACCGCCAGAGATGGCCGTATTCGACCAACGAATGCCCGTTTGATATTCGGGAAGATTGGACTGGCCCAGAGAAATCGCTGCATTGAATGCATCAATCGTCTCCGGGTCTGTAGGGGCTGTATCCCAACAAGCGGCGACGGGCGCCATCTCAGATCCCTCATTTCTCTTGACGATATGCACCAGCATTTTTTGGTGCATAGGAGCCATCCGATCGAATCCCTCCCGAGAGATAATCTCCTTCACCACACCATAGTTCTGGTCGTCCATATCTTCGGAGAATCGGTTCTGGAAGAAAGAACCCAGTATCATCAACGACAGCACGAGGCCAACACGGAAAATGGCAGGGATACTTGAAGGCATCCTTCTCTCCTCAAAATGGGGATCGACTTCTTGGTCAACAATAATGGGCAAGCACAGTCTCTCTGTGACAGCTGCTGGCACGCCCAACCCACCGCAGTAACAAAACGGTGAATTCCAAGATTCAAATTATCATAGAGCGATTGGCCAAATGCGCAAAGCAAAACCTTGGGGGAAGTAGCCCCCTCCTGCCCCTATGCACCATGAATCTCGTTTAGAGACTCAATCAAGACTGTACTGTTCGAGATTATCTGGGCTAGCATTACTGGCCATTTTGCGTCGCTCCCATTCAACGAAATCGGAATGCACCGCCATAACATGGCTGTAGCGCACACTATAATGAGGGAGACCTTGCTTCATGAATTGCTCAGACACCTGGCGATCGCGGTCTTGGATTTTGTCTTTACACTGATCCCACTGAACGCGATCCATGGCTTCCAGTTCTTCTACCAGCTCCCGATAACGGGGTGCCGTTGGCCAATCCGTCTCAGCATTCACCCACCAGTGGAAACACTTACCCAATTTCTCAATCAAAAGATCGTGTTCAGCTCCGAACTTGAGACAAGAACCATCGAAGTAGTTGCCCATCCCTTTCGCTTTTTCTGGGTCGATGAGATCGGCTTCCATGGTGATGCGATGGCCAGCCGTTCCTGGGAATGGAAAAAAGATCGCCCATCGGAAGCGCCCCATCTTAACCCGAGCGCAAAGTCGAATCGTCTCTTTGATTTGTTCCCAGCTTTCATGGGGCAATGCGAACATGACAAAGGCTGAGGTATGAAGGTTGAACTTGTGGGCCGCTTGAAAAGAGGCTTCAATTTTGTCGTTGGTCATATAACGCCAAAGAACTTGACGCCGAATTTCAGGACTACCACTCTCCAAACCATACTTGACAATCATACAGCCAGCACGGGCCAAGTTCCCAGCCATCTCTTCGTCGAATTTCTGCACATGAGCATTCACCACAAAAGGTAAATTGATCTCAGCTTCGATATAGGCTTGGCAAAACTCTTTGACGTATTGACGATTCAAAGTAAATAGGTCGTCGTCAAAAATAAGCGTCGTCATGTGGGGATGTCGACGTTTGAGCTCTTTGATTTCGTCAAGAATCCGACGAAAATCGTAGTGGCGCAGGTACTCTTTTCCTTTGCTCGCCGCACCATCTTCCAAATAGCGATCAACGATCTCTTGATTAAAGCAATAGGTGCATTTATAGGGACATCCACGGGATGTGAGCATGCCCATCCAACCATTGCGTTCGCGAATGATGTGGTCCAAGTCGAAGAGGTCATAGTCTTTGCCAGGAAGCTCTGTCAACTCAGGAAAAGCCCCGACCTTGTTGACAATCGGACCACTGCCACCATAGCTCAACGGCTCTGACCCAAGGGCACAGGTGACCCGCCCCAACACCCGATCAATACGATTCGCCGGAATGCGCATATTGGCAACGGACGTGGGGTCTTCCTCTGCCACTAATTTCTCGACCAAATCGAGCATGGCGAGCTCACCTTCGCCAACGCAGACAAAGTCAAAGGCCCCATCTTCGGTAACCTTTTCCGGAACCATGGTACAGTGCACGCCACCAACAACCGTCGTGATATCGAAATCAGCATCAAGGCGACCCGCCATCTCAACACACCAGTCATATTGCTGACTCATAGCGGAAAAACCGATGACCCCTGGGTCATAGTCTTCGACCAGTTCCTTCAACTCATCGTAGGTGGGAATTGGCCAGAGTTTCTCACAGACGTGGAGGAGTTTCGTTTCGTGACCGGCGGCCTTTAAGACCCCACTGATCGCTGCCAAACCGTGGTTAATGCCCGCAGGGCAATCAATGCTGGGATAAACGAATAAGACCCGCATTTCGGCGCAAAACTCCAAGATTCGTAGCAAAGAGCCCAATCCCAAGATTGAGGCTTCGTTCTCATGTTGTAGCCGACCCAAGCGACAGGAGCAAATCCCATATCAGACAGAGTCAGAGGGAACTTCGGGCTATGGGCTCCTCGCCCATCAGGCTATACTCAGGCCCACGGTCAGGATAAATACTGACCACCTAATACAACGAAGGGCTACACCATGGCGCACACGCGATTGATTTTGAAACTTGCCTGCTTTCTTTTTCTTGGCATGACGATTCATGCTCAATCCACCAGCCCAGGTGTCCGAATCGAGGTAAATCGGGACGGTCTCTATGAAGTCACATGGAATGACATCGCCCATCTGGTGAATGGTCGCCCCCTCAATTCTGAGCGCATGCGTCTGATGAAAGGGCGATTGGAGACGCCCATGACGTTTCGCTCTCTCAACGGCGGGCGCTTTGATCGCTCAAGCAGTTTCATTTTCTACGGCGAAGCTAGTGCCAGCCCTTACTCCAAGAACGGCGTCTACCACCTGGAATTCAAACCCAGAACCAACCGCATTCGCGTTTATCGCCCCCGGCCCACGGCTGAGACCTTGAAAGAATGTTTCTTAGAGCAAGAGTTTGAGAAGGACCTCATCTATGACCCCATGAAAACCGTGCGCGCCGACCTCTTAGACCTGAAACGAGAAGACCGCACACATTGGTTTTGGGCCCGCATCCCCCCGGCGGTAAACAAGCCAGGCTCACCGACCAAGAACTTTGCCAGTTTCTTGCTGCACACCTCTCCCCGCCCGCGGCCGGTGGACAAGGTCCAGGCGAAGCTCGTTGTTCGACTCAGAGGCCCTGCATCACAGAGCGCCAAACAGGAAATGGTTTGCGAACTTGCCGGAAAATTCGTCGGTCGTAAAACCTGGGTCGGCGGCAACCAGATAGAAGTTTCATTTGATGTCCCTACCGAGCTGGTCAAGAGTGCAACCGTATTGACCATCCGCAACGTCTCTCGCCAAGTCACTTGGAAAGACAAGGGAAACCAAGTCAATCCAATTCGCAGAAACGACCTCTTGGTCGATTCCGTTTCCCTCACCTACAAAACGCTTCTCACCGGTCCGACAACAAAACAACCCCAAATCCTCTACCAACTCCATGTGCCTCAGGCCTCATCCTCAGTTGGACTTCATTTCGTTGGTGTTGGGACAAGACGCAATCGATTCTACGACGTCAATCGTCGAGCTTGGCTTGAAGGCTCCACGGTCGACTGTAGCCCTCAGAAGATAAAGAAAATCATCGCCGTCAGTTTCGACGGTTATTTCAAACCGGCCAAGTTGTCTGCTTGGACAAAACGCGATCTCAGAGGTGAAACAGCCGGAGCTGATTGGGTTTGCATTACCTTGGAACGCCACAAGCCCTACCTATCAGCATTGGTCGATCTTCGCCACTCTCAGGGTCTCAAAACCATGGTGGTGACAGACCGAGAGATCTACGACAGCTTCAACAACGGTGTGTTCTCGCCTCTGGCAATTCGCGACTTCCTCACCGCAGCCTCCGCCACATGGAAAACAAGGCCTCGCTACATCCTCTTGGTGGGCGACGCTGACCGAGATGTGGATTGGCACTCAGAAAAGCCCGTTTTGCCAACAATGGAAACCATGACGTACTACAATGGGGAAACCAGCAGTGATGCCGCCTTCCTGCCGAAAGATTCCCAGAGCATGTCAATCGGCCGCTTCCCCGCTCGCCGAGAAGATGAAGTCCTCAAAATGGTCAAACGCACCGTCGACTACGAAACAAAACCTATTACCGGCCCCTGGAACAAGAGGCTGAACTTCATTGCCAGTGAAGGTCGTTTCGGCCCAGTCGTGGATGCCCTGCTTGAGAACTACGCACGGAAGATACTCACCCATGTGATTCCGGCAAGCTACGACGTGACCATGACCTATGCGAATCGCAATTCCAAATACCTCTACCCCCCAGCAGAATTCAACAAGAAGGTTATCGAACGCCTCAACGAGGGTTCTTTGGTCTACACCTACATGGGACATGGATATCCTCGAGGATTCGATCGCTTGCGTATCGGCAAGAAGCGCTTCCCCATTTTAGACATCCGGGACGTCCCACAGGTGGATGCGGGCTTTGCTTCACCCCTGATGACCATTGTCGCCTGCAGCACCGCACACTTTGACAACCCAGACCGGGATAGCATCGGTGAAGAGCTCATGCGGCGCACCCATGGTCCCCTAGCACTCATCGGCTCCACCAGGATCTCCCACCCTTTCGCCAACTCTCTGCTGAGCAAGTCCCTCCTCGCCGGGCTGTTCAAAGAAGACGGAAGGACTATTGGCGAGGTTCTCAGGTCAGCGCAGCAGTTCATAGTATCGGATTGGAGAAAAGACCCCATGTCGCAGATTGCGGGGAGCCTCACCAAAGGCTTGGATATCGACCGGTTGATGAAAGACCACCAACACATGTATGTCCTCTTCGGCGATCCTGCAACGAGACTAAGGAAGCCCATTCCGAGCATCACTCTCAACGCCCAGGAGACAGCCAACCCCGGAGACACAATCATCATCCAAGGGGCAACGGAGATGAAGGCAGATGAAGACGTCTGGGTGACCATCGAGGCCAAACGAGACCGCATCATCTTCCCCTTGGCCCAAGTCAAACCTGGTCAAGAAGGCCAAGACGAGTTGATCAAGAAAAACTACCAAGCAGCGAACCACAAGGTCGTCGCTCACGGAAAGACAATAGTGAAAGACGGTAAGTTCAGCATCAACCTAGTGCTGCCATCTTCCCTTTCCCCTGGAGACTACTTCATCAAAGCCTTCATTGCTGGGCAAGAAAAAACACAGTCAGGCTCAAAGAGTCTGACTGTGCCACAATTGAACGGGAAGTAGCGGTCCTATTTTCGAGGCAAGCGGGACAAGGCGGTTTCCGCCAAGAGACGAGCTGCGGCAATGTTGTTACCGCTCACAGCCTTGCCCCCATGGGGAGCTTCGACAATCAGTTGATAATCACGGCAGGTGTAACGCCAAAGCAAGGTACTCTTGTCGGGAGACTTCAACTCAAACGTCGCGGTGGCGTAGATGACGCCCCGGCGTTCCAATCTCGAAGTATCCCATTGCAAGACCGATACGGACATAAGTGCATCCGTGTCCATGGAACGAGGATCTGACAACCGCTCGTCAACCCAGTTTTCGCGGGGGGCTGCGTAGTCTTTCCGCTCGATCAAATACCGCCTGATCATCCGTCGCATTTTGCGGGCCGGAAGTTGCCTTTCTTCAATGCTTTCAGCCATGACAGCCGGTCCCATATCCACAGGCTCAACTACGATCTCCGTGACATTGAGGCCTTCGAGCTCATCGCCGGTCCGATAGTCTTCGTCAGAATGGCGGATCTCTGTGGACTGACAGCCCCCTAGGAAGAATATGGAAAGCACGAGGGTCGCGAGGGTGGTTGATTTGAGGATCTTCATCGTTTCAGTCTCTTTCGACGGTCTTGATACCAGGCACGAGCATCCGCTGCATCAATGGCTCGGTCGAATCGTTTACAGCTCTCGCATTCGCCACAAACTTGGTCGCCTCCGTCATAGCAAGACCAAGCCAATTCCAGCGGTAAATCCCGTTCTTTGGCGGCCGAGACAATCTGCTCTTTGGTCCACGCCAAAGTTGGGGCTATCACCTGAACACCATTGGCGGTGGAATACTGCAGAGCCTGATTCTGCTTCGAAACAAAATCAGCGGAATTGTCCGGAAAAGTCCGGGCTTCCTCCGCATTGAAACCGACGACAAGGACATCGGCCTTGAGTTTTTCTGCCCATGCCGCACCAATGGCGATAAAGATACCATTGCGATTCGGCACCCAAACGTGATTCGCGCTTTCTTGGGCCAAGTCTGGTTGGTCCAAATCAGCTGTTTTTGGCGTTGGCAGCGTTTGAGCAACATCCGTCAGCGGCCCACTGGTGAACTCCCGAAAGAAGGGTAGGAACACCGTTCGATGTTCAATCCCCATCCCTGAGGCAATGCCGTAAGATGCGGCTAATTCACGTCTTCGGGCTCTTTGGCCATAGTCGAAACTCATAGCCAAGAGCACGTCATATTCTTCGGCGGCCAGATACGAGGCCACGGTGGAATCCAATCCACCGGAAAGCATCAAAAGGGCCGTCTTTTTGTCCCGGGTTTCAGTCATCTTGATCCCTGCTCCAATACCATGTCGGCAACGGGCCATAATAGGGAGCGCAGACCTATGATCAAGCAAAGGTGTCTCCCCGGAGACCGATAATCACATCGTGAATGACATAAGAGACATGAAGGTAATCGCCATATCCAACCAAAAGGGTGGCGTAGGAAAGACAACAACGGCAGTAAACCTGGGTGCGGCCATGGCCGAACGCGGGAAACGTGTCCTGATTGTTGATCTCGATCCTCAGGGCAACGGCTCGACCCATTTGGGAGTCGACATCTACAATCTAGAATTGTCGATGTATGACGTCTTAGTGGCAGATGAACCTTTGGCTAACGTCATCCAAAAGACCGGAATGGAAGGTCTCTTCTGCGCTCCCAGCAACATCGATTTGTCGGGGGCAGAAGTCGAAATGGTGGCCGCCGTTGGCCGTGAGACAATCCTCAAGGAAGCGATTGACGAATGGGCCAACCGGCTCGCCAAGCTGCAAGCTGAGAATGGCGAAGATCAAACCTTCGACTATGTCCTCATCGATTGCCCGCCCTCCTTAGGGCTCCTCTGCGTGAACGCCTTGGCCGCCGCCCATGAGATCATCGTCCCCATGCAAACTGAGTTCTTTGCCCTCCAAGGCATGAGTAAGCTCATGGACGTGGTGGAGGTCATCAGAAAACGTATCAACTCCCGCTTGAAGGTGGGCGGCATCGTCGCTTGTCGCATGGACACCCGAACACGATTGGCCATCGAAGTATTAGAGGACATCAAGGATCACTTCCCCGACCTCCTATTCCAGTCGCGCATTCGCCAAAACGTTAAATTGGCCGAGTCTCCTTCCTTCGGCCGCACGGTCCTTGAATACGCTCCCGAATCCAATGGCGCCGAAGACTATCGAAGCTTGGCCGCAGAGTATTTGGGAGAAGTCCTGCCAAAAATCGCCGACGAGTTAGAAGAGATCGACGAAGAAGAAGACTTGGAAGAAGTCGAAGAGAGCGAAGAGACAACCAGCCAGAGCGCTGCGGAATAGGGAAACGCCCCTCTCACCTGACCTCGCCGACTGCAAAAAAAAGGGCTCAAGCCTCGCTTGAGCCCGTTTTCTATAGAAACAAGAAAACGAAAGAGAAGGCTCTTACTTTTCCAGCTCTCTCTTCAAAGAAGCGATGAGGATATTCAAGTCTCCTCGAGCTTTTCCCTTCTCGGCCACCCGCAATGCTTCACGGAATTTCCCACGACGTTTCATGATACGAGCGAAGTTCAAACAGGCATCCGTGTTAGTTTCGTCGTAGCTCAGAGCGATTTTGTAGTTTTTGAGAGCCTCATTGAGATCATCAAAATGGTAGTGGTACATCAAGGCGTAATCATTTTGCACTTGAGCTCGCCATGGTCTGGTGAATTTGGAGTATTTCACCATGCCCTTGACAGCATCGGCATAGAAAGCTTTCGACTTAGCATAAGCTTCTTTGGCAGCCTTGTCCTTTTTTTGGCTCTCCAAGCTGGTCCCATAGTCCCGATAGAAGAGCCCCAAGTCACTCTGCAAGCTGACGCGGCGTTCTCCATGAAGGGCTGGTAAAGCGTATTTTTCGGCAATCTCGCAAGCTCTTGCCAAGTCGCCTCGGCCAAAGAAACTTCCGGCAATGGCGTGCAAGGAAAGCCCAGGGTGCTTTTGATCAGTCCATCCATAACGCATGGAGCCAGCCTTCGAGAACAAAGCGATGGCTTCATCCAATTTTCCCATGCCATTGGCAGCAACGCCCTGAAAATAAATAGCCTCTGGACGATAGCGCGGGGAGACCTGCTCCAACTTCTTCCATGTTTTCATGGCTTCAGCGTAGTTCTGTTGCAGGTTAAGCACATACCCTTTCCACCATAGAGCCACGTCATTGTTGGGTTTGGCTTTGAGCCAACCATCCAAGTCTTTCACCATACCATCCCAGTTTTTGCTCTGGGAGTAGTAACGCCAAAGAGCGTTGACCGCTTGCCCCTCAAATTTGGCACTGAGTTTGTGCGCCAAAGCAGCAGCATACATCTTCGTGGCCTTGTCTTGCTGATTCAGCCAGTAGTAGCAGTGGCCACTCTCAAGATAGAGAGGTGCCTTGTTCTTTGAGCCAGCAATAGCTTTCTCGAATGCTTCGGCAGCTTGCTCGTAAAGCCCCGTGGGATCTTTTTGATTCCCCCGCTTCTGGTGGCCTTGGGCCAAGAAGCAGCGGCCGACGTATTCTGCTGCAAGGGCAGAATCTGGCTTCATGTTGAGAGCGCGAACGGCATTAAAACCACCGGTGCCTGGGTCATTGTTCCAATAGGCAGCTTGGGCCATGCCCATACGCACAGCGAATACGTCCGCGTGGTCCTCTAACAGAGTGTCAAAAGCATCCTGTGCCTTGGCCCATTGTTTCTTCTCAAGGAGTTTTTGTGCTTCTTTGAGTCCCTCTTGTGCGTAGCCTGAATTGCCAAGAATGGCGCAAGCAATCACAAAGATCAAAATCCAATTGATTCGTTTCGACACCGTATTTGTCTCCGATTTCTAATCGTTAGGTATTCAACTCGAAATACCCCAGGCACACCAAGAGATTATCATCAGCCCACCTAACAAGTCCATAGTAGGCATGAAGTCCATGACCAACGCTGCTATACTTCGGCCCTAAATCATTGAGGAGAGCCGAGATGGCCGACAAAACAGACAACGAATATCGTCAAGTCAGGATTTCGAAATTAGACCGTTTACGAGAAGCGGGTCAAAATCCCTACCCAGAGCGCTTTGAGCGTAGCCATATGTTGGCGGACGCTCGCCTCTTAGATGACGATGTCCAAGGCGTCACCGTTGCCGGTCGCATCATGACCGCAAGAATCATGGGAAAACTTTCCTTCATCACCCTCCAAGACGTGTCTGGGCGATGCCAGATTTCCATTCGCCAGGACGATGTTGGGCCAGAAACCTACAAAATCGTGAAGAAACTCGTCGATATCGGAGATTTCATCGGTATCGCCGGCGAAATGTATACGACAAAAACTGGCGAAAAGACGGTTCGAGCCAAAGGTTTTTCCTTCTTAGGCAAAACCTTGCGCCCACTACCAGAAAAATGGCAGGGGGTGCAGGACCAAGAAGTCCTCTACCGCCAACGGTATCTAGACGTCATCATGAACCCGGAGTCCATGGACCGTTTCAAGCTCCGCAGCAACCTCATCAGGATTATGCGCCGCTATTTGGAAGACCAGGCATTCATGGAAGTGGAAACTCCCGTTTTGGCTCCGAAAGCGAGTGGCGCCGCAGCCAAGCCCTTCACTTCCCACCACAACGCCCTGGATATGGAAGTTTTTCTGCGCATCGCCCCTGAGACTTATCTCAAACGTTGCATTGTTGGGGGTTTCGATCGAGTTTTTGAGTTTGCCCGCTGTTTCCGCAATGAAGGCATGGACCCGTCTCATCTTCAAGACTTCACCATGCTTGAGTATTACTGCGCTTACTGGAACTACGAAGACAACATGAACTTCACCCAGAAGTTGATCCAGCATGTCCTCACAGAACTCTTTGGTTCCTTGGAAGTCGAAATAGGCGGGGAAAAAATTGATTTCTCCGGCGAATGGCCTCGGGTTTCCTTCCGGGAGCTCATCCTCAAAGACTGTGACATTGATATTGAGGCATTTCGGGACGCCGATTCTTTGCGGGCTGAAATCAGCTCCAAAGGGATCACCTTAGAAGACGTAGAAAAAATGGGACGTGGCAACCTCATCGACCAGCTCTACAAGAAAGTCAGTCGCCCTCAAATGACAGGCCCGGTCTTCCTCACCAAGCACCCCGTCGACTTGTCACCTTTGGCAAGACGCAATGATGACGAAGAAAGTGTTTCTGATCGATTCCAACTGGTCATTCGCGGCTGGGAAGTCGTCAACGCCTATTCCGAATTAGTCGACCCTCTCGATCAGCGAGCTCGATTGGAATCCCAAGCGGCCCTCAAGGCCAGCGGAGACGACGACGCTATGGATATGGACGAAGACTATCTACTTGCCATGGAGCACGGCATGCCGCCCATAAGCGGTTGGGGCATGGGTATTGATCGATTCTGCGCCCTCATCACCAACCAATCGAATCTTCGAGACGTTGTTTTGTTTCCTCTCATGCGCCCAAACGACTAAACACCGCACAGCAAACAGAAGCCACAGGAAACGGGCGCCAAGATTGTCTTGGCGCCCGCTTTATTGAGTCATTGTCAGGGAACAGATGAGGATTAGTGAAGCAGGCGGCTCACCCGATCGACGCAAATCTGTGCGGCCCCACCCTTAGGACGTCCACCGGTTGCAGCGCGGGTGCGCATTTCTTTCAAAGCGCTCCCTTGGTTGCGAAGAACATCGGTGAGAAGCCATTCTAAATCAAGGCCATCATGGGCTTTCAAAGCCACACCTCGTTCAACAAACCAATCGACGGTGCGCTCTTCAGCCTTGGTTTCTGGGCGAAGCAAAAGAAGAGGCAAACCAGAAGCAAATGCTTCGGCTACGGTGTGCCCCACAGCTCGGGTAATCATCAGATCGGAAACACCCATGACATCGCCAATGTTGTTGACGAATCCGAATGCCTTTACGAACACCCCTCGAGGGGCTTTCATGTCCTTGACCGCTTTGACCAAGCTCTCATTCTTGCCGGCCAGGATGAGAAGATTAAAACCGTAACCAACAGAGGTGATCTGTTTCACGATTTCCATGATCTCTTCGGTGTTCCCCAAGCCCCCTGGGCGCAGCAAGACAATGGGGGAATTGGAGCGAATACCTAAGTCTTTGCGAACCTTGGCACGATCAATTTCACCTTCAAACCGTGGATGAACGGGGATACCGCTCACATCAATCGTCGATGACGGAACACCAGCACGAAGAAGCTTAAATCGCACTTTTTCAGAAGAAACCAAGTACTGGTCCACCCCTTCAGCCATCCACCAGGGATGCAAGTCGTATTCTGTCACTACGACTGCGATCCGCGTCTTCAGGTCATGCTCCCGTTTGAGCTTAGCGATGAACTGAATTGGCAGATAATGAGTCAAGACAATTTGATGAGGACGTTTCTCTAACAGCAACTTCTTGAAGCGAGGGATAAATACTTTGTCGCTGATAACGCTGTCTTGGGTTTGAACTGGGGCTTGATCTGATTCTGCCCCATTCTCTTCGCCTTCAGACATCTCCAACGCCATGGCCGGTTTAGTCCGGTACTCGGCATCAACCATCCGATCAATTTCAGCAGCGTCATATTCCTTGTTCAGGAAATCAGCGATGTTGACCTGTTTCACCTTGAAGTTTTGGTCTACTGACTTGAAGGCTTCGAAGATAGCGTCACCAGCTCGATGTTGTCCGTTGGCTGATGCCATCGACATCACCAAGACTTGCTTGGGAGGGCGCAAGAAAGGCATGAGATCCCGCAGGGTTAGTTTCGAGTCCAACTCCCTGAGACGAGCCGCGGCCGCCGTGAGCATTTCTTCCTCTTCTTGGCGCAGCTCTTCCTTAGTCTTCCTAGTTTCTTTCGCAGGAGCAGCCTGCTCTGGCTGCTCCCCTTCGGCTTCTTTTTCTTCGTCGTCTTCTTCCGACTCTTCATCAT
>WFTN01000078.1 GCA_015485455.1 Planctomycetota bacterium
GAACTGAGCCAGAGTTGAGGCAATGGCGGCGGAATCGGCAGCGGAAATGTCAGCCTTGAGGATAGTGGCAGAGTCAGCCCCCCGGGCCAAACACTTGCGGATCTCCTCCTTTTGGGAGCCATCTCCCACGGTGACAACCTCGACAGAACTGTCGCCGATCTTGTCGCGCAAGAGCAGGCCTTCTTCGAGGGCAATTTCGTCGTAAGGATTGAGTTCGAACTTCACATCGGCAACATCGAGGCTTTTGCCATCGTCGCTGACTTTGACTTTTGTGTCCGTACTTGGCGTAACTGCAACGCAAACCGTGATTTGCACAGGAATTCTCCGTAATGAGGTGGGCCGTAAACGAGGGTTTTCGGGTTCAGAATCTTATTTTCTGAGAGCCCAAGGCACAAGGTGCGGCTTTAGGCCGCAGGTTTCTTGGATTTTGCCCAGCAGATCGGGCGAAATGAGGTGGTGGGGCCTGGGACGTGAAAGTCCCAGGCTTCTTGAATACGTCTGCCAAAGGCTCTGCAGCCTCTATTCGTGGGATTGTGGTCTCTGACTGGAGAATCGTGACCTAAGCGACGGATTCGGCGTAGGGTGATTGGATCTCCATGAACAAGTCTACGAGCATGGGGTCGAAGTACTTACCACGTTCTTCCATCACGAGGTTGAGAGCTTCTGTGAGAGTCAATGGTCGGCGGTATGGACGCACGGAAGTGACTGCATCAAAGAAGTCACACAGGCAGGCAATACGAGCGTCCAAGGGAATGTCGTCTTCGGCCAAACCGTCGGGGTAGCCGCTGCCATCCCAACGTTCATGATGCCACCGAAGGATGGGCACCAACTCGCTGAAGAAAGAAACGGGCTTGATGATGTATTCACCTATCTCGGAGTGCCTTTTCATGGCCGAGAACTCGGACTCAGAAAGAGGGCCTGTCTTGTTCAAGATGGCGTCATCGATGCCAATCTTACCAATGTCATGCAATTTACAGCCCAATTCCAGGCGGGCTAAGCTGGCTTTGCTGTAGCACAGCTTCTTGGCCAGTTTGACGGCGTAGGCGGCGACTCTGCGGCCATGACCAATATTTAGGCGATCCCGGCCTTCCGCAGCCCGTGCCAAGGAAAGGGCGGTCTCCTGCTGTAATTCCCGTTCACGCTTTTCGACCAAATATCGCTGGGCATCAGCCCGAACATCTTGGTGTTCATGGGCGCGATCAACGGCGAAACCGATTTTCTCGAAATTGAAAGGCTTATGGAAGAAGTCAAATGCGCCGTTGCGCATACCCTGGATGGCAAAACTCACATCCAAGTACCCAGTCATGAGGATTACTTCCAAAGCTGGGTTGACTTGTTGCGCTCGGGCCAAGAGGTCCAATCCAGAGAATTCCTTCATGGTCGTTGCTGAAATGAGCAACTCTTGTTCTCGGTTCGACAGGAGGTCAACGGCTTCACGAGCTGTCTCGGCAGCGCATACCTCAAAACCCCGACCTTCCAAGAATCCCTGGAGTGTCTTCCGCGAGGCCACATCATCATCTGCAATCAATATGCGAAAAGAATTCCCACGTTCCATTCCCGATTCCCCCAGCCACAGACATTGGATAATTGGTGGTGGTCCCCCGCAGCAACTTTGCCCCGATTCACCCCAATGGCGATGTAACTCGCCCGATCGTAGGGGGGACAATCCACTTTTGCACTACAAAATGGACTAATTATGCAAATTGGTGATTTTCATAGTTCTTGTGGAGAGTTCATGGAGTGAAAGATTGTGGATAAAGGTGAAGAAAACCACTGCTAACCCCCATAAAACATGCAGTTTAATAAGGTCTATGGCATCTGCGGTTTTGTGGAAAACTTGAGGAGAAGCGGGCATGGAGTATTCACCCCAAAAGCAGGGTCCTCTATAGGGTATAGGAGGGATTTGGGGAGCGGATTGGGTGAGTTTTGTTTTGAAACCTTCAAAAAGGCGAAAATTCTTCCTGGGAATTCGCCTTGATGGGGAGGTTATGGGACTAAGAATCGTTGGTTTTTTTGGCCGCGAGGGGAGCTTCAATTCCTGTCATAGTGAAGCTCTTCCCCAGATAGGCACGGCGAACTTGCTCATCTTCCACCAGCTCTTGGGCTGGGCCATGTTTGAGAATCGAACCCTCGGCGATGATGTAAGAGCGATCGGTAATGCTCAGGGTCTCTCTGACATTGTGATCGGTGATCAAGATACTGATACCCCGGTCCCGAAGCGAGCAGACCAAAGCCTGGATTTCTTCGACGGCTATGGGGTCGACGCCGGCGAATGGCTCGTCCAGAAGGACCAAGCTGGGTTCAGTCACCAAGATCCTGGCGATTTCCAAGCGCCTTCTTTCTCCACCTGAGAGAAGATCGGCTCTTTGGGTTGCCAAGCTGGTTAGATTGAGCTCCCCTAAGATAGCCTCCATTTTCCCAGTTCTTTCCTGAGCTGAGAGCCCAGGCACCCATTCCAACACCGCCAAGACGTTGTCGCGAACGTTGAGCTTGCGAAAAACGGAAGGCTCTTGAGCCAAGTATCCCATGCCCAAGCGCGCTCGTTTGGCCACAGGGAAGGCTGTGATGTCTTGACCTAAGAAATGAATGCTCCCACTGTCAGGGCGAATGAGGCCCATGACCATGGAGAAGGTGGTGGTCTTGCCAGCACCGTTTGGCCCTAAGAGACCAACGATTTCTTGCTCTTCGACCCGCAAAGCAACGTCGGAGATGACAACTTTCTTGCCATAACTCTTGGTCAGATTCTTGCAGGCAAAGAGGCTCATCGAATGGGTCCGATTTGCAAGAGGGGAAAGAAGGTCAAGTAGGCTCGGCCCTGAATGTATTTTCTGGGTACGAAGTTTCCTAAGCGGATGGTGGCGGCGTGCATCTCCCGAATGCCGTCGACTTCAGCTCCTGGAACCATGATGATGCGATCAGGGTCGATATCGTGAAGGTTGCCAAAGACGTCTAAGAACTTGGTGTTGTTCTCGAAAGGGTTTTCCTGGGGGCGCTCAGGGGATTCGTTAACCGCCTCTGAGTCACCAATGAGGGTGATGATCTTGCCGTTTTCGTCCTTGTACTTCAATTCCGACACTTGCCAGTTTCGTCCGTCCAAACTGTCAGGCGAGTTATCGCCTAACATCAAATAGTTGTCCGCAGGAATGTGAAAATCGGTAGCGCCGGATTCGGTGTAATAGTTGTCGCGAGACAGCTCCAAGTCTTGGAAGTCCGCTTTGCCCCCTTCAAAGCCCCAGATCATGGCGTTTTCATTGGCCTTGGGAACTTGCTGAGCCTGGGGGGCGCCTTCGGGCAAAGGTGTTGTTTGGGAGTTGCTGAGGATAGCGCGGGTTACTGGGACTATTTGATGGTCGTAATCCAACTCAATGGCGA
>WFTN01000079.1 GCA_015485455.1 Planctomycetota bacterium
CGTCCAACTGGATGACAAGGACAAACGCCTCATCCTCACCCAACCCATGTTTGGTGGCCCGGCTTACAAGGCTCAAATCGAACCCGGCGACAAAGTTATCAAGATCGACGGCTGGGAAGCCCGGGGCAAGGAAGTCGAACAAATCACCAGTCGACTCAAAGGACCGGCGGGAACAGTGGTCAAGATTGAGATCTATCGTAAGGGTTGGGAAAAAACACGGACCTTCGAGATCGTCCGAGCAACCATTCGTATTCCCACTGTTGTCTATGGCATGCTGCCTGGAGACATCGGTTTCGTCCGTGTCCTGACTTTCGGATCCAGAACCGCAACCGAAATGGAAGACGCCTTGGTCGACTTAGAAGGAAAGGGCATGAAGTCTTTACTTCTCGATCTGCGCAACAACGGTGGTGGTTATCTCCACACCGCCCGGGCCTTGGCTGGCAAATTCCTCAAAGGCAAGAAAGTCGTCTGCTATTGGGAAGGCCGTAAAGGCGTTATCGACCGACGCTACGAGCGTAGTGTTCCCGATGACAATCAGAGAGACCTGCCATTGGTGGTCTTGGTCAACGGCCTCTCAGCCAGTGCCAGCGAAATCGTGAGCGGTGCCATGCGCGACCATGGCCGGGCAAGACTGGTTGGTGAGCGCACCTTCGGCAAAGGAACCGTTCAAAGGGTTCTCCCCTTGGATTCCGTTTCCGACGAGCGCTTCAATGATGAGCGTCGTAAGAACGGCATCTACGATCGAGGCGAACGCTTTGAAGATGCCAACAAGAACAACCGTTATGATCCGGGCGAGGTCTTCTACGACACCCCTCGCAAGAACGAAAAATGGGACGAAGCTGAAAAGTACACCGACAGCAATAAAGACGGCAAGTTCACTCCAGGTGAAGACTATGTCGACACCAACAAGAACGGCCAGTGGGACGACGAAGAGCGTTACTTCGACCGTAACGAAAACGGACGATACGACTTCGCCCCTAAGATGAAGCTCACCATCGCTCGCTACTACTTGCCATCCGGGGAGTCCATCAACACGGAACGCAAAAAGGATGGTTCGGTCAAGAAAAAGGGCGGCGTCCTCCCCGATGTCGTCATCAAAAATGACCGTCTCTCCGGTTGGAAGATCGAAGAGATCTCAAAGATCCTCGAGACCAAAAAGTTGGAACAGTACATTGACGAACACATTGTTCCGAATCAGAAACTATTCGACCGTTTGGTTGTGACCGACAACCGGGACTGGAAACAATATCCTGGCTTCGAAGAACTTCACAAGTCGTTAAACACGCCACTGACGAAAGACGATGTTCGCATCTATCTTCGTTTGCGCCTACGCCGTGCTTGGGCTAACTACGATGGTCGCCCCATGATCAATGACTACCAAGAAGACCTTCAACTTCAGCGAGCGATCTACGAGTCACTGGCTCAAAGGAAACAAAAGGTATCTGAGTTCAAAGAGTACGGGAGTTTCGCGGACAAGATCCCTCAACCGGTCAAGGAAGAGGACGAAGACGAGATCTCCAAGAAGTAACAGCAGAAATATCTCAGCCATTGCTGAAGGGGGAAGACATGACTGTCTTCCCCCCTTTTCTTGTCATCTAACCCAAGATTTCAGTCAATCGGAGAGATAAGACTGTTCAAAGACATCATCAAATTTGTAGGCGTCGCGAAAATCTTCAATGAGGTCTGATTCTTGCTTCTTCATCAGGCCATTGCGGATCATGATAAAAACGATTTCCCCAAAATCCTCGGTGCGAGTAACACCCCATTGAGAAAAAACCGTCTTGGTCAAGAAGCCAAAGCACTTTTCGGCGTATTCCCGAATGCCATGGCAAAGCTCGCCACCATCAATGTGGCCTTGAAATCCTTGCTGCCGGCGTTGCTCCATAGTGAAATTAAACGCCTCTAAGGTGAAAGCGAAGGCCTCACGTCGATAGCGCTTGTCTTCACTTGCCATTTGCAAGAAAAGTTCGTTGTTGTCTGGCCCCATGATCTAATCTCCAGCCTTCAGCCTAACGCCCACCACCGACACTCTTTTGGGCTCGGCGGGCGCGACCGATAATGCGATGCATCCGAATCTTTAACGATTCAACAACGCTTCTTGGAGAAGTATTACTTCTAATTGCACCCACAGCGTCCATCAGGAGCTCTTGAGCCTCTCCTAAGACTTCTACTGGCCATGGTGCCAAAGCAGGAATAGGAGGCTTTCTACCGTCATCATTCACGGTGACTTCAATTTGCTGAGACACCAAATTCATAGCGACCTCAAGTATTCGGTTCACCTTCGCCCGGGCATCGGCCCCCGTCGTTCTGCCCCCACTCACCATTTCTGAATAACCAAATGGAAGGGTCTTCAGGTCAAAGAGGCGCTCGGCGGCCTCTTGGATCATGGCACTGGTTTCATCGCCCACAAGGTTCAATGCCTGCCCTGGACTGCCATTGGCCAAAGAAGCTGCTCTTCGAATCTCTTCCTCACTCGCCTCAACTTGGCCACGAACAATCTTGGCTACGTC
Organism: Planctomycetota bacterium; assembly: GCA_015485455.1. GTDB lineage: Bacteria > Planctomycetota > DRQF01 > S139-23. Next base: position 2,511 of record WFTN01000079.1, read on the forward strand.
TGCTTCGGTCAAGGGGCCAAAGTAAACCGCTTGAAGCCTCGAATGTATGGTATCCAAGAGCCCTTGAGGATTCTCAGTAACTAAAATCAGAATTCCATGAGCTGGAGGTTCTTCCAACAACTTGAGGAGTGAATTTTGGGCCTCTTCTGTCATCAAATGCGCATCATTGATGATGGCGCAACGACGATCGGCTTCGTAGGGAGCTCGATGAAACCACTCACGTAAGTTACGCAACTGTTCGATGGAGATTCGCGTCTTTCCATCAACCAGGTGCACAATTTCGATGTCACCATGACTCCCCGCTCGATAACGAATACAAGCTGGACATTGACCACAGCCCGTGCCATCGGCGCAGAAAAGCCTTTGTACGAATGCTTGCGCAAACAAGAGCTTGCCGCGGCCAGAATCACCGTGCAATTGAAAACCACTAGCTATGCGTTGAGTGGCCTGGATGCCCGAAAAGAAAGCCTTAGGATTCTCATGGCCGATGATGTCGTCGAAGACCGCCATCAGAAATCATCATGAATCGCCGGCCCAGCCTTGGCGATGCGGTTCAATGTGCGGACCACTTCGGCATCATTCTCTAAGATGTCGTTGTGCTTTTTAATCATCATGTAAACCGAAGTGTGACTCCGACCACCTAGGTGCTGCCCCACTTCCTTATAAGTCATGTCGAAGTTCTTGCGAAGCGCCAAGGCAACCACAGCCCGTGGAAGTGCGAGACACTTGGTCTTCTTCTTTGACGTCAACTCTTGGGCCTTTACGCCAAAATCAGCACAAACAGCATCGAAGACGTTCTGCACCTCTCGCTTGACGCTAGGATCAGCACCAAATTCTTCCAGGTTCGCGTCGACGAAAGCCCCAGAAAGTCGTTCGCCTTTCATGAAAGCCAAGACATGGGCACGTTGCAATTGGGAGGTCAACTCATACACTGATCCTCGGCTGTGTTTTGACAGCTTGCGCACAACATCGCTTCCGGCCACGTCGCGGAGAGCATTCACTCCGCCGTTCGATTTGGCTCGAGACAAATTCGCCGTCACAATTTTGCATAAGGACGCCGTTGAGTAAGACTCAATGCAAACCATCATGCCCGACATCAAGTTAGACTTAAACGCCGCTGTGATGTCATGTATTTCTCGGGGATGGTGACGGGCCACCATCACCACTTGCACGCGTTGCTGAACGAGCTTACGCAACAAATGGAGGAACTCTTGCTGAGTGGCCTTCTTACCTTTGAGACGATGAACTTCATCAAACACAACCACATCAAGATTTTCGAAGGTGGCACGAAAGTCAGCCATGCGTTTGGTCTTGAGAGACAAGGTGAAACTCTTAGTGAATTTAAGAGCATCAATCTGCAAGACACGGGGATTGTCTGGATCTAGTCCACCCTTGAATTTACGAAAGCCAGCAGCCAAGTGACTCTTGCCCACACCTGATGGGCCAACAATGTAGAGGGGGTTAAACCCAAAGGCTTCATTGTCGACCAGGTGACGGACAGCACGGTAGGCCGTTTCGTTTTCACCCACTCGCACGAAGTGATCCAGAGAATCACTCATGCGCTGCTCAACGCTTTCTGCCAAAAGCTCAGAAAGCGAGTCGTCTTGAATGCGCTGCTTTAAGTCTTGATGCAGATCACTGTCGACAGAAATCTCGACGCGCATCGAAATGCCGAGGACGCGCTCAACAGCAAAACGAATATTTGCTGCATAATGATTCGCGATCCAGTCTTGAAAGAAAACATTCGGGACACCGATTGTCATGGTGCCTCGAAACATCGACTCCAACTTGCAGTTTGCAAACCACAAAGAGAAACGCTGTTCGCCGATCTGTTCACGCACGTCGTCTAAGACGAGGGAGAAACTCTTTTCGGCAAGCAAATCAACCATCTAATCCTCGTCTCGTTCGGCTTCCTCTAACAGGCGCTTCGCCTCGGCGTCCTCGGGTTTGATCTCAAGGGCACGAGTCAGATGATACGATGCATCATCCAACCTGTCGAGCTTCAAAAGTAATCGGGCCATCGTCATTCGAGTTTCAAACTCGGTCTTGGCGTCTGGCTTGAGTGACAGAACATTCTCGAGTTCCATCATTCCTTCTTCTGTGTTGTCCTCTTTCAAAAGAACTGTGGACAACTTCAAGCGCAACTTGACATCGAACGTCTGTACGTCAAGGCATTGCCTCAACATATTGATGGCATCGTGATTACGATTTTCGGCCAAATAATAAGTCACGAGTTCTAACCGTGGTTGGATGGCTTTATCTGCCAAACGGCAGAACCCTTCGAGGTTCTCTGCCCAAGCTTTGAGCTTGCCTTCCGCTCGAAAGCGTTGGGCCAACACCATATACGGACTTTGCTTAGGATCAATACTCCAGGGGTTCTGAATTTTTGCTTTCTTCCACAACCTGAATGCTTCGCCGTCTTTTTTCTCGTCCTCAAGAATGCGGGCCATGCGCACGGTCATGAGATAGTTCTCAAAACCTTTTTTCATCAATTTTTCGTAGAGTCCCTTGGCCACGTCACGGCGTTTTCCCCGCCATGCGCGATGGGCCAAAAGGAGAGTTATCCTATCGTCTTCCACATTGGAGTCGAGCAGTGGCTTCAGAGCAGAATCAGCATCAATGAATTGTCCGGCGGAGAAGTGCCCCCAGGCCAACTTGATTCTATTCTCGTCTACGTCCTCGTCTGCGGCGATCGCGCGACGGCAGGCTGCCATGGTATCAGCATCATACCGAGGCATTCTCCGCAGAGGTGCCAACATGTTTTCCACAAATTGAATGAAGCGCTTGTCGAATTCTTGTGGAGAGATGCCTAAGGCTTCTGGAATAACTTCGTCGGTGAGCTTGTCATCGCCGTAGAGTGCGAGCATTTTTCGAATGGAATCCATGCCCCAAGTTTCTTCGATAAACTGAGATGCCAAGCCTCCCTGGTAGTAGGCAAAAATAATTCTTGGCCCATAAAAAGCTGCGTCGAAGCTGAGCACGGGAAGGATTTTGTGATTGTGAAGAGCATCATGAAGCTGGATTTCCATGTTGCGACCCCAGGAGGGGTTTCTTCTCACCTCTTCCCAAGTAGAGAGACCTTCGGTTAACCAACGGGGAACCCGGCCTCTGGATGCTTGGAGGGTGAACACGTGGGCAAGTTCATGGTGGGCGGTAGAAGCCCAGTTCACCGGGCGCTGGGTCTTGCGAGGAATGAACATCATGATGGTTGGACCAAAGCTCACTCCCAAGGCTCCAAGGCCAGAGGTGCCCATGGTGCGCACGGAGAAATCAACATGCCTTCTGAACGCATCCACCAACACAGGGACTTGCGGTTCGAAGCCATAGCGTTCAACGAACTCATCCCATGATCGTTCAAAAAACTGAGGAACAATATTCTTGAGCAAAGCCGTGTCGTCTTGGTGGAGCTTGATGATGAAGTGCTTTGTTTTCTGAGTGCTGTACTTCTCGGCCAAGAGTTTCATGACGTCCAACATGTTCGAGCGCCACACCCGGTTGTAAGGAGCCAAGTCGTAGGCTTTCTTGAGGGCCTCAACGCCGACACCTTCGTCACCAATGTAGAGAGAATAGCGGGCCAAATCGTCCCAAAGATTCGGGTCTTCTTTCTCTAACGCCACGGCTTTCTTCATCATGGATTGAGATTCATCCCATCGCCGGCGCTCGGAAAGTCCTTGTGCAACGATGCGATAGAGAATGCCATAGGTGGGGTCGAGTTGCAGAACTTGGGCTTCGAGTTTCTTCCAAGCCTCTAAATCATGGGTGACAAATTTAAGTGCGGCATAACCGCTCAATGCCAATTTGTGATTGGGATTCGTCTTAAGAGCGGCCAAGAATGTTGATTCGGAATCCTTCCACTTAGCATCTGACAGTTGACGCATAGCTTTGTAGTAAAGAGCCTCTGGGTAGCGCGGGTTGATGCTGAGGATTCTCTTGATCAAGGTGCGTTTCTCGCCCTCAGCCTGCCCTAGGCGCAAGTCGCAAGAACGAATCTGACCTGCCAAGAATTTGGGCCAGCGCGGGCGCAACCCCAAGGCGTCTTTGTATTCGCGATTCATGTCAGAGGGGCGCACCTTCAAGGTGCCATAGATTTCGCCCAAGAGATCGTAGGCTTGGAGGAACTTCTTGTCAGCCTTCTGAGCGCTCACCAAAGCCTCTTCCGCTGCATTGCCACCATGACGATAAAAGGAATAAGCAATGCTCAGGCCAAAGAGGTCAGGTGCCCCTTGGACGACTTCTTTCCGGGCCCGATCAATCAAATCATCGAAGATCTCTTGGGCCTTCTTGTCCCGACCGTGACGCCAATGAATACGCCCCACCAGAGCTTCTATTTCGTAGTCTGATTTCGCAGTCGTTGAACGATAAGCCTGGAGGGTAGCGAGGGCCTCGTCGTTACGCCCCACTTCTTCTAAGAACTCCAGCCGCTTCATCAACCATAACCTTGATCCGCCATGCTTTGTGATCATCGCCTTTGTGAGTTCATCAAGCTGGTCATATCTGCCACAACCCAGAAGCGCTATAGCATAGGATTCCAACGCTTCTTCATCATCGCCTTCGACCGCGATGATCTTGGTGTAGAAATTCGCTGCCCTACGCCATTGCCCACGACTGGCAAAGGTCTCTGCCCGCGCGTACCATTTATCGATTTCCTCTTCTGTCTGGGCGTTCAAGGGCCCCAGAAGTTGAAAGACGAAAATCGGGAAAAGAAACAAAGCGGACTTGGTGAAACGGCGAAGCAAAGAGAATCTCCTTCATAGTGGAAGTCTCATGGTACAGGGGAAGCCGAAGAAAGGTCAAGAAAGCTCAAGTCTAAATTGAGCCAGATGAAATGCAAAACTCGAAGGGAATTCTTCCCAAGTCTGGAAAAAATATTGGCCCACCAAACCGCTGAAAAAAAAGCCAAGACAAATCGTCTATTCGGCGTATTCCCGGCGAAGTTCCTTCAAGAGTTCAATAGCCATGTTGCGCGCACTTGCAGGGCTCACCACAACTAAATCCGGCCCATTCTTGATGGCCCATTGCACCACGGCATGAGGCCTGCTAGTTGGCAATTTGATGGCTAAGACGTCGTTCTTCTGCCAGTGCCATTGCCGTTGATCGAGGGATTCGGACAAATAACGTGCGGTGGCCCCTTTGGCCTCAAGCAAGATCTCGTATTCGTCGTCATCGCTGGGTCGGGTCAAACCATCTCGGGCATGTTCTTCCACGCTAAACCCTGGTTGAAGCGAGAAATAATCGCTCAGCAACTGCACTTCGTTGATGCGGTCCAGACGAAAAGAGCAGATGTGCCCCCGGTTCTCATCGAAACAAGGAATGTAAGTCACGCCATCCTTCACCAAGATTCCATGGGGATGGACCACCCGACGCTTCATGGTCTTGTCGCCGAAAGAGAGATACTCGATCTCAATCTTGCGCTTACGGTCGATGGCATTGCGGATCTGTGGAATGATCGGTGAGCCCAAGTCAGGATGATCGCTCAAACTCACCCGGGAGGATTCTTCCAAGAAGATCCGCTGGGATTCTGGCAACGCCTTTTCGATTTTGTGCCGCAAAAGGCTGAGACGCTCTCGAACGGTCTCGTCATGCTCCCCAGGACGGGCGGCTGCAGTCAATGAAAGGTGTAGAGCCGTCACCTCGATGGGCAAGAGAGTCACCGGTCTTTTGAAATGGTCAGCGAACTCCACGTAGACGGCGTCGCCATCCAACCACATGTTGACGTAGTCATGGGGCATATAGGGAGGTGAACCGCAGAGCATGAGAGTCGGAATGAGCTGGTCCGAGATTTTCTTCGCCGGCAACCCCGTTCGCTTGGCTAACTCAGCTAAGGTGATTCCTTGGTTCTCTCGTACAATCGGCAAGACATCCAAGCATTGTAAAACGGTCTCTAACGAGAGGTTCATCTCTTGCTCCCCTCGCCGTATTGAGCCAGGAATCGATCAATTCGCTCTAAGGCGCTGGCACGAAGAGAGGGGGGTTCAAGGACTCGAACGTCTTTGCCCAACGATAAGATCCAGTCAAGCATTCTGTCGGGGCTTTTAACCGAGAACCTGAGGATCACTTTCTTCGCCTTGCTCAAATCGTTGAAGTCAAGGATCTTGCCCTTGCGGTTAACAATGTCAAAACTCAAAGTGGCTTCGTGGCGCAATTGAGAGGCTAAGTCTCTAGGCACTTCCAGTTTGACTTCCACGGGTTCTTCTACACCATAATCCCAGGGGCGACGGTTCAGGTGATCGTCCACCTTGAATCCCTCTGGAATCTCGAACTCAGGCCCCGCATCTGAAGCGCCAGTAAGAGCAGTCCCTCCGGAGATGCGCGCCATCTTAAACATCCGGATGTCTTTTCGCGTTTGACAATAGCCAACCAAATACCACTCGCCTTCGGAAAGCCCCAGCCCATAGGGGTTCACCCGACGCCGGGCTGGCTTTTCATCACGCCTGCCGACGTAGTCAAAGCGAATCGTTCGCCGTCCGTAGATGGAG
>WFTN01000080.1 GCA_015485455.1 Planctomycetota bacterium
AAGAAGTCCAGAGACCTGGCCGAAAAACGCTTCCAAGAAATTGCCAACAACACCAGCGACGCTCGTTTATCTCGAGAAATCAAGAGCCTCGGAAAAGACAGCAACGGTTTCTCTGCTGGTATGGGAAATCACTTCGAAGAAAAGCAGAACAAGCCGGACGACGGCCATGCTCAAGCCCTTGACGCCATGGAAGACCTTTTGATCACTGTCTTCGGCGGCTTAGGGAAAGCCCCACCAAGAGCGAACAGTCCCGTCCTTGATTCAGAAATCAAGAAAAGATCTCGGAAGGTTCCCGAGCAAGTGCAATCATCCAGCCACGTTTCAGCTTTAGGATTGAGCCAGACAGAAGAGCGCTACGTCATGAAATATTTGGAATTGCGGCGAGCCCGGCGCTAATCCCAAATCAACTTCCCAAGCGAACCCATCTTCCTATCGACGGCGACGCCTTCGGGAGGACCGTGGGGTAGGAGCATTCGTAGGCAGATCATCCCCCATCCCCAGCTTAGATAGAACCCCCTCAAGGTCGCGATTCAACTCTCCAGGTGTCTGGTAACGATCTGCAGGATTCTTGCGCATCATCTTAAGAATGATGTGGTTGATCTCCGGATGGAGACCTGGCAAACGATCTTTCGGGGCTGGTGGCACTTCATTGATATGCGCAACCATGGTGACTGCTGGATTGGGGTTCTCGAAGGGCGTATGCCCCGTCACCATGTGATAGAAGGTTGCCCCGAGGGAATAGATGTCTGTACGAACATCCACGTGTTCATCTCCTCGGGCCTGCTCTGGGGAAATATAATTGGGTGTTCCCATGGCCGAACCCGTATCCGTGGTATCTCCTGAACTTTCGAGATCTTTCACCAAGCCCAGGTCGCAGAGTTTTGCCGTTCCTCCGCTAATGATCATGATGTTGTCCGGTTTGATGTCGCGGTGAATGATTTGCGAGGAATAGGCGTGGTCCAGAGCACGGGCAACTTGAAGAATAATCCGCGTCGCTCTTTCTTGAGAGAGACTTCCACCCCGTTTAATGAGATCAAGAACTGTGGGGCCATCACAGTATTCCATGACAATGTAGCAGAGAGAGTTGCTTTCCCCGACGTCAATGCACTGGACAATATTGGGGTGATTCAGGCGGGCCAAAATCTTAGCTTCCTTTTCGAAGCGGGCCACAAATTTGCGATTGTTTTGCAGAAAGGGTGCCAAGATTTTAATGGCGACCATGCGATCCAAAGACAATTGCTGAGCCTGAAAAACTGTTCCCATTGAACCTTTACCCAATTTCTTGAGCAACTTGTAACCACGAATACTATTCGCCCGGCTCAACTTCTCGATGTGCTTGCAGATTTTTTCGTATTGCCCGAGAGTGATCAAATTTTTCTCTAAGAGAACATCCCCAAGCCCCTTCGGGCTGACACCTAACTCGGCGATTTTAGCTTGGACGTCTCGGGCTTCATTGAGCTGCCCGACCGTCACAAGGGAGTTCTTGAGAGCAATTTTTGCGAAGAGCTCATCTCGAACTCTTACGGCTTCCGCATTGGATTCCTGCTGGGTCATTCCGTCGTCTCGTAACCTATCTCAGCCAACAAGGCCCGTTGGCGTGCATGCATCCGCAATTTATCTTCAGGGTCATGATCGTCATAGCCCAAAAGGTGAAGTGTGCCATGGACACAGTATAGCAATACCTCAGAAATGAAGGTCATATTCCGTAATTCTGCTTCTCGCCGGGCCGTGTCAACAGAAACAACAATTTCAGCATCAACTCCAGGACCATCGTCACGCAAATCGAAGCAAATCACATCCGTGGCATAATCATGTTCTAAGAACTGTCGATTCATGTGGTGAATTGCTTCATCATCCACCAAGACAATACTGAGATCAAGATCGACGCCTTCCGCTGACAATGTCATTTGGACGGCTCGCTCGACCTCTTCAGGAGTGACATCACTGACATCAGTTTCAAAAGAAACATCGATCATACTCATGGGGAACGGCGCCGAGATTTCTCGTTATGCCGGCTCCGAATCGGTCGACTAGAATCCCCATCTTTTTCTGCCTTCCGGGCGTGCTCATCAGCTATGCCATAGGCTTTGACGATTCTCTGGACCACCGGATGACGCACGATATCGCTATGCCCCATTTGCATGATCTCGATGCCCTCGACATTTCTCAGAACGCGTACGGCGGTGGCCAACCCCGAGCGTTGTCCATTGGGCAGGTCGACTTGGGAGATGTCCCCCGTGATGACGATTTTGCTCTCCCGTCCCATCCGTGTGAGAAACATCTTCATTTGGGCGTTCGTTGTGTTTTGAGCTTCGTCCAAGATGATGAAAGCATGATTCAACGTGCGGCCACGCATATAAGCCAGGGGGCAAATCTCGATGATTCCCTCTTCGATAAACCGTTTCATGGTAGCGGCAGTCAAGAGGTCATCGAGGGAGTCATAGAGTGGCCGCAAGTAGGGCCCGATCTTGGCTTCCAAGTCACCGGGCAAGAAACCCAAGTGCTCTCCCGCCTCAACTGCGGGGCGAACCAAGACAAGTTTGCGAAATTCACCAGACTTAACCGCAGCGACGGCCATGGCCACAGCCAAAAAAGTCTTCCCCGTGCCGGCGGGGCCCACACCCAAAGTAACAGGGTTGGCTGCAATCAACTCCATATACTTGGCTTGATTCGGTGTCCGTGGTTTCACGCCAGCCTTGTATGCCACCTTCGATGAGTTGTTGCCCTTTTCTGTGTGCTCACAGAATATCTCCGCGATATCGGATGCTTCGGCACCTTGCTCACGAATAAGTTGAAGAGCCTTTTGAACCGCTGTGGCGGCAGCCTCAATGCGATCGGGATCACCGGTCAAAGAAAGCAGACCTCCTCGAGAAGCCACGTCGACTTTGAAAGTCAAACGCAGACTACGAATATTGCGGTCCAGGTGGCCTAAGAGGATTCTCTCCTCATCAATGTTCTGCAAACTGATCGTGACTTCGGACACAGATTGTGACTCCCTATCCCATCGCGCAAGTAAAAAATGCTGCCACTGGCATGGCGAATATCAGGCTGTCCAGGATATCAAGTGCGCCACCGAAAGTAGGCAAGATATCGCCAGAATCTTTGACCGCAAAACAGCGCTTGATCATGGACTCTGAAAAATCACCCATTTGAGTTGCCACATTCATCAAGAAACCGAATAGCAAGATTTGCCCCGTGCTTCCCTGGGCTAAGCCATCGACGCCCCATGCCTTGGCTGCGAAGAGAACGGCCAAAGTAAGAAGCAAGCCACCGAAAGATCCTTCCCAAGACTTCTTCGGTGAGACATGGGGCATGACACGGTGTCGCCCAAACTTCGTCCCCGCCAAATAGCCCCCCATATCGCCGCACTTTGAAGTCAACACCATCAACGCCGCGAAAGCCACGCCATTTTGCATCGCGATGAGCTGCAAGAACCCCATGGGTAAGGCGATGTAGACAAAAGCAAAAACAGATACAGCGACAGCCTGCATGGTTTCAACTTTCGCAGTTTCATTCTTTTGCAAGTGAAAGGTAGCCCAAATCAAATTGCCAAACATGAGGCCCATGGTCAGGAGCAGCAAATAGTCCGATGTTGAAGTGCCAAGAGTCTGGCTCATGGATTGCCAACGGCCAAAGAAGGCCGCAGCCCCAGCCCCCACTGTCAATAAGAGCGGAACTTTGAGGGAGACCCCTGCCATGCGCAGGAATTCTCTCTGCGCCAACATAGTCATCAACAAAATTGCCACCACCGTCAGAACGGGTTTACCGATGACTTGGTCGCCAAAAGCGATACCGGTCAGAAAGAGAAGCAAGCATGTCCCGATGATGATCCTCTTACGCATCAACCGGTCGCACCAATCCACCGAACTTCCGCTTTCGGTTTCCGTAACTCGAAAGTGCGGAGGCCAGATCTTGTTTGTCAAAGTCAGGCCAGAGGGTGTCGCAAACAAAAATTTCGCCGTAGGAAATTTGCCACAGAAGAAAATTACTCACGCGCAATTCTCCCGCTGTCCTCACCAGCAAATCCACGTCCGGCATCCTCGGATCATAAAGACGATCTTGGAGGGCCTGTTCGTCAACGTCTTCCAAGGCAAGGTGACCTGTTTGCACATCACGGGCAACCTTCTTGGCAGCATCCGCGAGTTCACTTCGACCACCATAGTTGAGCGCTAACCTGAGAGTCATACCATCATTGGAGGATGAAAGTTCCCGAAGTTTCTCAAGCTCGTTGCGAACCCCCTTGGGAAATTCATCAGTGCGACCCAAAGTTCGAAACTGAATATTGTTGTCCATGATCGTCGCACGTTCTCGAACGACGAATCGCTTCAGGAGTGCTAAGAGAAATTCAACTTCATGACGTGGACGTTTGACGTAATTCTCTACTGATAGAGCATACAAGGTCAACTCTTCCAGCCCCATCTCCGCGCAAGTCGTAGTAATACGTCTGACTGTGCCAGCGCCTTCCTTATGACCACGGGTCCGCCTTAATCCACGGGAGTTGGCCCAGCGTCCATTGCCATCCATGATGATGGCCAAATGGCGGAGCCCCTCCGGAATCCTCAGATCTGTCTCTGTTGTGTGGGCGGAATCGCCACTCATTGTCATCTCTCTATGATGGCCTCGCGGCCTGGCCCTACAGAAATGGCACCCACGGGTGCGCCACACAGTTCTTCAATCCGATCAACATACGCTTTCATATTAGCTGGCAGGTCGACGTAATTCCTTGTGTCCGAAATATCTTCCGTCCATCCAGGAAGAGTCTCATAGATTGGTTCGACTTTCGACAAGTCTTCGGAATCGGCAGGATAGCGTTTGGTGACTTTGTCGCCCACCTTGTAAGCCGTACAGATTGCAATCTCCTCGCAACCACTGAGGACATCTGACTTCGTCAAGAGAATCTTGTCCACACCATTGACTTGAACCGCAAATCGAGCGCCTACAGCATCAAACCAGCCGCAGCGCCTAGGGCGTCCCGTCGTGGCACCATATTCTGCACCCCGATCCCTCAGACCCTGACCGACTTCGCAAGCGAGCTCGGTGGGAAACGGTCCGGAGCCCACCCGCGTGGTATACGCTTTCAAGACACCTAAGGTCTGGTCCAATGCCCGTGCGGGGATTCCTGATCCTGAAATCAGACCGCCAATATTTGTCGTACTCGACGTGACGTAGGGGTAGGTTCCCAAGTCAATATCAAGAAGGACCCCCTGGGCGCCTTCTAAAAAGATCTTCCGTCCTTCATTGAGAGCATCGTGCAACATGGCAACCGTATCTGCCACATAGGGTTTGAGCTTGCGACCCAACTCCAAGTACAACTCGACCGTGTCGTCTAAGCCCTGGGCGTCCGTCCCAAGTGACTCCAAGCGTTTCTTGCGCAAGTCTGCTGCAGCACCAAGCCTCGCCTTGAGACGGTCCTCGTCCAAGAGATCCAAGACCCGTAAACCCTGCCGGGAAGCTTTCTCTTCATAGCAAGGTCCAATGCCCCTCTTGGTCGTACCGATTTTTCCACCTTGTCGAGCGTCCTCCTGAGCTTGATCAAGAAGCTTGTGAAATGGCAACACAACATGTGCCCGGTCCGAAACGAAGAGACGACCGGTGACATCAACACCCTTGCCTTCTAAAGTCGCAACTTCATCAAGAAACTGGGCTGGGTCTAAGACGACACCATGCCCAATGACGCACACCGCCTTTGGACTCAGGACCCCACTTGGAATGAGGTGTAAGACGGTGGTTTCACCTTGCACCTTCACGGTGTGTCCGGCGTTACTACCACCCTGGCAGCGAACGATGAATTCGTTCTCTGCAGACAGGATGTCTACCATCTTCCCTTTTCCTTCATCGCCCCATTGGAGGCCAAGAAGTGCTGTAACGGTCATGGGCACTGGCTCACTGTCATATCAGTTGAAAACTACGAGACTTATGTCATTTCCGGAGCGATTATTTTAACCCCGGCTTACGGGGAGGTCAAGCAGGAGCTGAACGTTCCTCCGTCCCCATCATGTCGCGAAAGCGATGGAACAGGTAAAGAGAATCATGAGGGCCTGGTGAGGCTTCAGGGTGATATTGAACAGAGAAGGCCATGGATCCGGGCACCTCAAATCCTTCCACTGTCTGGTCATTCAAGTTGATATGGGTCACCCGTCCACCTGCTGCTTCCACGGAAGCAGCAGTGGTGGCGAACCCATGATTCTGGGCCGTCACTTCCACTTTGCCGCTGTCGATCTCTTGTACTGGATGGTTCGAGCCATGGTGGCCAAACTTCAGCTTCTCGATCTCCGCTCCGATGGCCAAAGCGAGAATCTGGTGTCCCAAGCAAATGCCGAAGATCGGAACTTGTCCTAACAGGCCTTTCACCGTGTCCACAACATATGTCAGAGGCCGCGGATCTCCGGGGCCGTTGGACAAGAAAACTCCGTCGGGTTTCATCGCCAAAACTTCCGCAGCGCTGGTCGATGCCGGAACAACGATCACTTCACACCCCACTGCCCTCAAGGAGCGAAAAATAGTGCTCTTCGCGCCAAAATCGAATGCCACGACCTTCCGAGATCTGCCCCCATCTGTTGAAAGGCCGGGTTTGAACCCTGAGACGAAATCCGAATCAAAACTGCTGGACTCACGACAGGTAACTTTCTCCACCATGTCCTGACCGATCAGGTCGGGAACAGTTTTGATTTTCTGGGCCAGTTCTTCATCTGAGAGGGACTCGGAAGTGATGAAACAACGCATGGCCCCCTTTTCGCGGACCCGAAGAGTCAGAGAGCGTGTGTCGACCCCTTCCAGAGCCACCACACCATACCGTGTAAAATAGTCTCGCAAATCTTCTTGGGAGCGATAGTTGGACGTCAATTCCGTACATTCACGAACAACGAACCCTGAAACGCAGGGACCAGGGGACTCTTCGTCCTCTGCATTCATCCCGTAGTTCCCAATAAGAGGATAAGTCATGACAACAACTTGCCCTGTGTATGAGGGATCGGTGATGACTTCCTGATAGCCAGAAAGGGCGGTGTTGAACACCAGCTCGCCACCGGCTTCCCCTGAGGCTCCACAGGGAGTGCCATGCCATATGGAACCATCCTCAAGGATGAGTCGCCCCTGCATGAGTTTCGAGAGATCTCGCATTAGGATCCTTCAATCAGGTCTGAATTCTTCGTTCTTGTCTCTGTTCGGTGCGAAGTATGCGGCAAGCCGCATAAGCCGCCCCAAACCCGTTGCCGATATTAACAACCACCACCCCCGGTGCACAGGAGCAGAGCATTCCCAATAAGGCGGCTAATCCCTGAAAAGACGCTCCATAACCCACCGCCGTTGGGACGGCAATCACAGGCTCTGCCACCAAGCCACCCACCACACTAGGCAAAGCCCCTTCCATCCCTGCGACTACAATATGAACTCCAGCACCGACAAGTTCTTCTTTTCGGGACAAAAGACGATGAAGGCCGGCCACCCCCACATCGTAGAGCTTGCGCACCTCAGCCCCCATCAACCAGGCAGTCATGGCGGCCTCTTCGGCCACTGGTACATCAGTGGTGCCAGCAGCGATCACAGTTACGACTCCCAGCCGAGGCCCGGGGGAACCTATCGTTAAGATCCGACCCCGATGATGCCATTCGACCTGGGGTATTTTCTCAAGGGCCATAGCCGCCCCGCTTTCAGAAACACGGGTTGCCAAGACTCGCGGCGAAGCTTCTGCCAATTGCCGAATACAGGAACAAAGATCTTCATCTGTTTTGCCTTCAGCAAAAATAACTTCGGGAAAACCACTCCTTTCACCTCGACTGAGATCGAGATGAATGGTCTCGTCTTCGGAGCCAACACGGGCGACAATGTCTTGGTGCCAACGTGCTAAGGCCCCAGAGGCAGAAATTTTTCCGGCCTCGATTTCCTTCATTAAGCTGAGCAAGGGCCCATCCATCGACGGACTCATGGAGCCACCAGTTTCCGCACAGGTTCTCCCGCTAAGACCTGAAGCGCAACAGTCAGTTGCGGATCAACGAAACCTTCCGGAACTTTCAGGTTATTCTCATCTTCCTGCATCGCTCGAACAATGTCGTCCGCCAAGGGGATCCGCTGCCAATATTCGAACAGATATTGCATGTCTTGTCGACTTGCGATGACGTGCAAATCTGGAATGATACCACCAACATGATTCCCGCCTTTGTCTTCATTCCTCTGCAAGACTCTCCCGGAAGGGGTCAACCAATAGGCTGTGGTAATTTTCACCCCCGCTGGCCTTGTCTTCAATGGGAAGACTTTTTGCACCACACCTTTGCCGTAGGAGTTGGTGCCAACAATGATCGCTCGGCGATAGTCTTGTAAGGCACCAGCAACAATTTCAGATGCGGATGCACTTCCTTGATTCACCAAAACAACAAGAGGTAAGTCAGGGGCCACCGGAGCAGTCTTCGTTGGATAGCGACGACTGTATTCTCGGTAGGAGCTGACGAGAGCCAAATCGGTCTTCATGAATACACCCACCACGCCCACGGCTGCCTGAAGTGAACCACCCAGATTCTCCCGCAGATCAAGAACAGCACCTTCCAGCCCATTCGCCTCTTTCAATAAACGGCGAAGAGCCAATGAAACCTCAACATCGGACTTGTTCTTGAATGACTTCAGATGGATGTAGCCGATCTTCTTCTCCGGGCCGATCCTCTCTGCCACAACACTAGGTGTATTGTAGAACCCCCGCGTGACTTTGAGGTGACGACGCTCAGACGATTTCCAGGTTTCGACTTCAAAGTCAATGGAAGAGCCTGCCGGCCCGAGAATGAGGTCACGGACGAAACTCGTCTTCACCCCCTGAGGAATTTTGTTGCCGTCAATGGAGCAAAGACGGTCTCCCGCCCTGAACCCACTTTTCTCCGCTGGCCCTCCAGGAAAGACGTAAAGGGTGCGGGCCAAGCCATTCAAGGTCCCAAAGAAAATTCCAATCCCCGCTCGTCTCCCTTCAGACGAGCGTTGGAATTCTTGCCATTCTTCCTTGTCATAACCGCGGGAATGACGATCGAGAACCGCAGCCATGCCGTCCAAAGCCCCATAGATCAATTCATCTCGATCAACACCGGTGACATGGTGCTCCTCAATCAGTTGCATCACCTCGCGATAGCTATCTTCTCCTAATTCATGATCGCCGCCAAAATCCCGTGGCTGTTGACGCACATAAATAACGCCCGCAATGGCCAAACAAGCCAAAAGCGCAGGAGACAGATAAATCAAAAACCAGGCCCGCCGAGGTGGCAGAGCACGACCTCGCATATTCATTGTCACTTGCCTCCTTTGATTCTTGATTGCAGTTGTGATGAAAGACGCAAATGATCTCCGACTCCAACGCCATTCCTCTCAAACCAACCCTTCTGCATTTCAACCACGTAACGTGCCCGATCCTGAGACTTGGCTCGGGGAAGGTCAGCATCACTGCAATGAGCTGCAGGTGGATCAAGGGAGACAATCTGGGTGATGAGCAAGTCATTGGAAACAAAGGCAATATCCAAGGGCACCCAAGTATCCTTCATCCAAAAGCTTCGAAAGCCAGCTTCTTCATAGACAAAGATCATCCCGTCATCTCTTGCCAACGATTTTCGATGTCCCAAACCCAGACCTCGACTTTTCGAATCAGAAGCGACTTCGAGCCAGACCTCCTGATCACCAAGCCAAAGTTGAGCTCGCCCGGGATGCATTTCTTTTCTCCGAACATTCTCTTGATGATTGGATGGCTGCGTTGGAATGGATGTTGGTTGCTCTTGGGTAGGTGGAGTTGATTTCGGTCCGGCGCAGGCATTCAGGGAAATGACAAGAAATAACCAAACGCAAGATATGCGAAACCTACTTGGCCTTATCATGGGAGTCTCTCTTTTTGGCTCTTTCGTGCTCTTTTGTTGGCGAAAGTACTTTGTCCATTCCTTGGGGCGACTTCATAACCTCATCTTGAGTCCGCCCAAGAACGGGCTTACTCTCTCCGACCTGATCGTTTGCATCCCAGAAAAGAGAAAGCAAAGCACCTATGCTGATGGCGAGAACAAAGAGAGCCTTAGGTAATCTGCGATTCGGGTCGTCCATAGCTCCAGTATACTCCGATGCCAGGTCATTGGGTGGACTAAATGAAGATGAGGATTTTCTCCATTGAGGCAGTTTGGCCGGGGTGATTGACTACGCCCCGAAAGGAAACCCAGCCTGGTCCAAGAGCCGAAGCACAAGCTCTTTGGGCAAGCCAACCACATTGCTGAAGGAACCAGTAAACTCTTTGATAAGGTTCCCCCCCAAGCCCTGGATGGCGAAGGCACCGGCTTTCCCCATCGGCTCCCCGGTCGCCACATAGTCACAAATTTCTTTCGCGCCAAAGGGAAACATCTCGAGTTTCGTGAGTTCAAATCCTTCGAAAACCTGCCCGGTCCCGCCCACCACGGAAACTCCTGTAGCAACTTCAACAATCTGGCCAGAAAGCCCTTCCAGCATTTCTCTGGCTTCATTGCTATCTTTCGGCTTGCCTAGAAGAACTCCACAGCAAGAGACAATCGTGTCTGCCCCAAGAATCCAAGCTTCCTTGTTTTCCTGTGATTGACGATGTTGTCGGCCATTGAACACAGCCATCGCTTTGATGGTTGCCAAAGCTTGTGCTTGAGGTCCACAGGCGAGACCACCGTCCAAGGACTCTTCGACATCTGCTGGCTGAATCGTGTGGGCCAAGCCCCAAGACTTCAAGAGGTCACGTCGGCGAGGGGAAGCCGAGGCCAAGATGAGTCGGTGGCCCATCCCTGACTATTTCTTCTTCTTACGATTCGTCTTCTTCTTGGCGGCAGCCTTTTTCTTCGTCGCCGTCTTCTTCTTAGTGGCTGGCTTCTTCTTGCTCGCGGTTTTCTTGGTTGCGGCTTTCTTCTTGGTGACCTTCTTGACCACCTTCTTCTTGGCCGAAGTTTTCTTCTTAGCCGCAGGTTTCTTCTTAGCCGCAGGTTTCTTCTTAGTCGCAGGTTTCTTCTTGGCCGCAGCCTTCTTGGTTGCTGTCTTCTTCTTTGTCGCCTTCTTAGCGACCTTCTTCTTGGCAGCCGTCTTCTTGGC
>WFTN01000081.1 GCA_015485455.1 Planctomycetota bacterium
CCAGAATTTTTGGTTCTGGGATTGGCCGCTGCCAATAGCCTCATAGCTCCATTTTTGCCCAAGCCTCCCATCCTGAACCTCCAAAAGGTGAAGGAACTCTTGCCCGATCGTTGGGTCGTTGGGACCGACAAGTTGCGCAAAGAAGTCGGCTATGTCTGTCCCACGTCCCTCAGTAAAGGGATTCGTGACACTGCTCGTTGGTACCAGAAGAAAGGCTGGCTCTAATCCGACTCATTCACGACCACGAGGTGGTGAAATTGTGAAAATTTCGGGTTCAGTCAAGATTGGGGGGGAAGGTGCTAAGCTTGTCCCATGGGAACCCCATCTGCCAATATCACAGCTTGTGTTGTGTTACACGATGACATTTCAGCTTTGGGCTCTTTGTGTGCCAGCTTAGAGCGTCAGTCCCAGGTGATCTGCCAATTTGTTTTTTGTCTCAATGGGACAGACCCTACGGTCCGGGACGCCGTGATCCAGGAGATGCCTCAAGCGACTATCTTGGAGCGTCCTGATAATCCTGGTTTTTCAGGGGGGATCAATGCCTGCATGGAGGAGGCCACCGGGGACTACGTTTTCACTTTGAATGCGGATGTGGACCTGGATGAGGCTTACGTGGCGAATTGTTTGGCTGCCTTTGATTCCGAAGAAAATGTGGGGGTTGTTGGCGGGCTACTCATGAGGCCCGATGGGCTTGTGGATTCAGCCGGGTTTGCCATGCAACCTTGGATGCGTGTGGTGGATCGAGGCAGTGGTGCCCAGGACCATTCTCGTTTTTCTCGGAGAGAAGTTGTGGTGGGGGTCTGTGGAGCAGCCGCACTCTTTTCGAAAGTGGCCCTCCTCGACATTGCAGAAAATTCTCGAGTCATGGATGAGGATTTTTGGATGTACAAAGAAGATCAAGATATCTGTTTGAGGCTAAATGCCGGTGGATTCGTTTGTGTCTTCGAACCCAAGGCCCAAGCTGTTCACCAAAGAGGGTGGGCAGCGGAAAATCGCAGAGAAGTGCCGATTCAGTTGCGGCGACACTCCCTGAAGAATCGCTACTTGTTGTTGCTCAAGCATTGGCGGTTTCCCAATCACGTCAGGATGCTGCCCCTTTTGCTACTCTTTGAAGTATTCCTCTTCTTTGGCTTATGTTTGCGAGATCCACGGGCTATGACAGGTTATGCTATGGCCGTTCGGCTCTTGCCCAAGATGCTGAGAAAGCGAAAAGAACTCAAAATGAGGGCACGAAATCGTAGACTGGGCATCAAGGACGAGTCTTCGAAACCCTTTGTAGCGGCTTGATCACGACCATGAAACTCTCCATCGTTATTACCAGCTACAATACCAAGGATCTCCTACGAGATTGCCTTGAGTCGATTCATGGCTCTGAAGGCTCCCTGGAGAAAGAAGTCTTTGTGGTGGACAATGGCTCGAAGGACCAGAGCCCAGCTATGGTTGAGGAAGAGTTTCCCACTGTCCGCCTATTTGCCAATCCAAACAATGAGGGTTTCGCCAAGGCCAATAATTTAGCCCTAGGAGAGACCCAGGGCGACTATGTTTTATTGCTAAACCCTGATACTCGTTTGCGGCCCCGAACATTGATCGAAATGGTCGAGTTGATGGATGCAAGCCCGGAAGTCGGATTGGCCGGTATCAAATTGGTTCGGCAGGATGGCCAAATGGATCGTGCCTGTCGCCGTGGTTTTCCCACGCCATGGAACTCCTTGGGGCGTTTTCTCTGTCTTGATCGGCTGTTTCCCAAGAGCAAGATATTCGGTGGTTACAACCTCACTTTCATGGACCCTGACGGCGAGTATGAAGTGGATGCCATCGTCGGGGCATTCATGTTCTTTCGGCGTGCCACTCTGGAAGAAGTCGGAGTTCTGGACGAGAAGTTCTTCATGTTCGGAGAAGATCTGGACTGGTGCTATCGGGTGAGCCGCAGCGATTGGAAGATCCTCTACGTTGGGTCAAAAGAGGTTCTTCACGTCAAAGGGGCTTCAACAAGACAGAGTCCTCAGTTCATGAATACCCATTTTCATCGGGCGATGCTCATCTTTCATAAGAAGCACTTAGAGCAGAAATATCCCTTCTTCATCAATTGGCTGGTGTCCATTGGGATCGGTGTGCGCTGGGTGGCGAAGGCTGTGATCTTGAAGCTGAAGCGTCGCCACGCCTAATTTCTGCCCAAAATAATTCATCAATGTGTTAAATCTCCCCCGGGAAACCTCTTGTGGCCATGATTGGGCTTCACTCTCGGCCTGCAATCGGGGTATACTCACTCCGCGAACCAATCCATGAGGAATTTCATGTCTGAAACGACGATCCAAATTCAGGGCCTCACCGATGTGGGCAAACGACGGGAACACAATGAAGATCGCTTTTATGTCTCCGAAATCCACAACTGTGCCATCTTAGCGGATGGCATGGGGGGGCGGCATTTCGGCGAAGTGGCAGCACAAATGAGCGTCGATAGCTTGCGGGATCGTTTTGAGAACTACTTCCCTGATGCCATCACCGGTTCCAGGCAGGCTGACCAAATTCATTGCGCCGACATGGTGACCTGCCTTCTTGATGACTGGATTCGCTTCGCCAACTTTGAAGTTTGGAATCGAGGCCAGAAGGAAGAGAAATACTCAGAGATGGGTACGACCTTGGCCATGGTCTATACTTTGCCATCCATGGCTGTGGTGGCCCATGTAGGCGACAGCCGAGTTTACCATGTGCGGGACGGCCATTTGGTTCAGGTGACTTCCGACCATTCTTTCGTCAATAGCCAAATTGCTACGGGGGCTATGACGGCGGAAGAAGCCCAAACAAGCAATCAAAAAAATATCATCACCCGGGCCATTGGCACCCACAAACAAGTCAAGCCCGACTTCAAGACGATCAAAATGTTGGCTGGGGATCGTCTCCTCCTTTGCTCTGACGGCTTGTCCGACATGGTAGAGGAAGAGGCCATCGCTGAAATCGCTGGGCGGGATGAAAAAGGCAAACATATCCTGCAAGCCTTAGTAGAAGAAGCCAATCACAACGGTGGCCGCGACAACATCACCGTTGTTCTGGTGGAGTATTCTTAAACTGGCGCCACCGTTGGTCACTGACGTCGGTAGACTTCATTGCCGGCGATGAATGTGGCCATCACTTTTGCCGTGAGAATCTCTTGGGGTGGACAGGTGTCTAAGTTGGTATCCAAGAAAATGAAATCGGCGAATTTGCCAGGGCTGAGGCTTCCCAGCTGATTCTCCCAAAATGCGGCGTAAGCACCGGCCATGGTGTAGGCATAGAGGGCTTCTTTGCGGGTCATGCATTGCTCCCGAAACCACCCCCCTCGAGGTAGGCCCTTGGCCGTAGTTCGTGTCATGGCAGCGAAGAGGCCAGCAAAAGGGGTGAGGCCTTCCACCGGGGCATCCGTGCCATTGCAGACCAGGGCTCCTGCATCTAACAACCGACGCCAGGCATAGGCTCCAACTTTGGCACGTCCATGGGTTACCCGCGCAGCTACCCAGGCCATGTCTGAGGTACAGTGGACCGTTTGCATCGATGCGATGATGCCTAACTTTGCGAATCGTGGGATATCATTGTGGTGCAAGATTTGGGCATGCTCGATGCGAAAACGGGGTGTGGCCGTGCTGGGGTTTTCTTGGAAGACTTCTTCCCAGGTGTCCAGTACCATGCGATTGGCTCGGTCGCCAATAGCGTGAATGCACGCTTGGTAGCCTCTCTTGAGAGCTGTGGCACTGATCTGCTCCAGACTGTTTCTCTTGGTGATGAGCAGCCCTTTGTGGCCATCTCGGTCGGCGTAGCTTTCCAACAGGGCCGCACCCCGAGAACCCAAGGCACCGTCGGCGTAGATTTTTAGGGCGCGTACAGACAAACGGCCATCATGGTCACTCACCCGAGGTGGTAGAGCCGTCGCAAGTTGGGCTTGGGCAGGGCTCGCGACTCCTAACATGACATAGAGGCGCAATTGCAACTGCTTGCTGTTGTAGAGCTCATCCAAAATGTCAACTTGTCGGCGACTCATACCCGCATCGTGCATAGTGGTAATGCCCAGTGAAAAGCAAAGATCTTGGGCAGCCAGCATGTCGGATACTTGGGTGTTTTTGTTGTCTTGGGGAACAACATTCTGAATCAGGGATTCCGCCGTGTCGACGAAGACCCCCGTGGCCTCGCCGTTTTCGTCCCGGATGATTTCTCCCCCCGGAGGATTGGCCGTGTCTTTAGTGATACGAGCTATCTCCATGGCTTTCTTGTTGGCCAAAAGGGCGTGGCCGTCCACGCGAGTCAGGGCGACGGGGCGGTTGGGGAATGCTTCACTGAGGAGTTGATGAGTCGGGAACACCTTCGATGGCCAAAGGTTCTGATCCCAGCCCCGTCCGGTGATCCATTCCTTGGGCCCGTGGTTTTTCGCTGCTTCTTTCGTTCTTTTGATGATTTCGGCATAGCTCGAAGCTCCGTTCAATTTGACGCGTCTTTGAGCCGAGCCGATTCCTCGAAAATGAGCATGACTGTCGATGAAGCCGGGCATCAAGAAGGCGCCTTTCGCCCAGATGATTTTGGTCTTGGAACCGGCGAGAGCCGAGATCTCAAGATCTCCTCCCAATCGCAGGACGCGGCCATCGCGTACTGCCAAGGCGGTGGCCCCTGTGTGCCTGATATCCATGGAGTTGATCCGAGCATCCAGAACGATCAGGTCGGGCGCTTGTCCCCAAAGGGAAGCTGAAAGGCAAAGAACGAGAATCCATGTCATTTGTTGTTTGGTGTTCATAGACTGATCCTGACCGATTGAGCCAATAAAGTGAACCTCTGAGTTGGCACTTCGTTCTCGAATTCTGAAGAGATGGAGCCTGTGTTTCCATCTGGGCCGTCGAAATCCGTTTATTCATGTCTTGGAACACCAAATGAACGATGGGCAGAAAAAAGCCGACTTGCTGATGCGCAAGGCCTCTGAGTCTTTCTTAGGGGGTAAAATGCAAAAAGCCTACAAACAGTACGGACAGGCTGCCAAGGCCTATCAAGCTTCCTCTGAGGCCAAGATGGAGCGCTGTGCCCTTGCTCTCTACACCCGTGCTATGTTTATTCTCTCAGGTGATGCCAGCGGTCATGTTCAAGAAGACCTGGATGCTGGGGATAAGTTGGTCGCCGACACTGAATTTGACGGACGGGTGCGATTTCGCGGACTTTTCCTTCACGCTCGGTCGCGCTGGCGTCGCCAACATGATGACCTGGAAGCGGCGCAAACCTATTTGGACCAAGCGCGGCTGGCGTTGACGGAAGAAGGGCTAAGCCTTGACCTTCTGGATCTGGATCGGGAACAGGCTCGGCTTTGCTTAGAGCGCAAAGAATGGGAAGAAGCCGAAGAAGCGGCGAAAAGAAGCGTGGACAATAGTCCAAACCCCCAGCAAACGATTGAATCACGGATTCTGCTTTCAGAGGTGTATCGGGCGCAGAATCGAATGAAAGAGGTCTTGGCTGCCTTGGAAGTGGCCGCTGCTGTGGCCTTTGAGTCTGATGACAAAGACCAGCTTTGGGATCTGCAAGACCGCATTTCTATCCTGAAGCGCAATCACCCGGAATTGGCTTAAACCCATTTCTTAAAGACCAAGCAGTCATGGAGCTCCCTTCTTGGGGTGACTCTCTCGGCCCGCCTATTGGACCGAGAGGATGATGCTGTTGGTGACTTTCAGGGCTCCATTGCCTTCTTCGATGATACCGTAGAAGGTGACCACGATGGGGAAAGGGACGCTCACCGTGTCTGTGAAGTGCCATGGAGTTGGAGTTGAAGCCACCAGTTGTGGGCAAGGGTCGGCAAAAGTGCTGTTGGTGATCAAGAAACCAATGGGGTTTGCTGGTGTTGCGGTGCATGGAATCCACAGAGCCGGGCCAATTCCAAAAGGCAGATTGAATTGCAAGTTGGTGAGGGGGAATCCCAAATAACCATAGAGGGCAAAGTGAGATGGCACTGGGTTTCCAGTTGGCTGAGCCATGGTGTATTGCAGGGGCTCACTGATTCCAGAAATGATGGTGCGGTTGGAACCACCCGCGCTGTTATTGATGAAAAAGGTGTCGTAAGGCCCGGATTCGTTGGAGCCCAAAGTGCCGGCCATGATGTTGTTTTCGTAGATTGGGTCTGTAATTGGGTTGCGGGCTGGGACGATGGCAGTGAAGCCACTCACAGAGGACGCTGAAGAACCTTCAGCCCCAATGATCATCTCACCTAATCCATCTTGATCGATGTCACCAAGACTGGCGATGGCGGTGCCAAGGCGCTGATTCATACTTCGGCCGATCAACTCGTAGCGAGGTGTCGTCGATGCCGTCGAGTAGGTGTAGATCTTCCCGCAATCGTTGAAGATGGCATCGAACCCGGGTGCGCCGATGATGAGGTCTTCGATTGTGTCGCTGTCCATGTCGGCACCGTTGGCAACGCTGTGCCCAAGCATGTCCCCTGCATTGTGCCCTAAGAAGGCCAAGATGGGGGTCAACATGTTGGACTCGTAGATGATGACGATTCCTGAATCGATCCCACTTGGACCATCGAATCCAGGAGCGCCAATGGCATAGTCCCGCAATCCGTCGGCGTTTTGATCTGTCCATGTTGTCATGGCTGCACCAAAGCGATCGTTTGCTGTAGCACCATCCACCTGAGCAAGAGTCAAACCTGTCGAACTTGACACGATGGCGACACGTCCGCTTTCGGCTCCCCCTGGAGTTGCTCCGGGGATACCTATCAAAAGGTCTGGTTTGTTGTCTGCATCCTGGTCTGCCACGAGGACCATGGCGAAGCCAAATTCTAAGTCTCCATTCATTTCGTTGCCGGAAACAGTGAGCAGGGTCGTGCCATCGACCCCGGAGCAAAAGCGAACTGCGCCCACACCGGCAGTGGATCCAACGGTCGCTCCCGGTGATGAAACGGCAAAGTCGGACCGCCCATCGTTGTTGATGTCACCTAAAGCAACAACGGCGTGGCCCAGGAGATCCCCAGTTTGAACGCCGTCAACATGAAACAACTCCACATGGGTGGCACCAGAATAGACCCGGAGGATACCGGCGTCCGACGCGCTTAAGGTCGCTGCATGGGGGGCAGCAATGGCATAGTCTGGGATCGTGTCCAGGTCGATGTCACCCAATGACATGATGGTAGCACCGAAGGTCTCTCCAGCCACTGCGCCTTCGATTGTTTGGATCACATTTCCTTTTGCGCCGGAGTAGATGCGAACCCGACCGGTATCGGTCCCTTGGAGGCCATCGAAGAGAGGTGCACCGACAGCAAAATCTGGGTAGCTATCGCCGTTGATATCACCCAAGTTGGCCACTGAGGCTCCGCAAAGGGAGTCCGGTTGTTCTGCATGTTGGGAATAGAGAACTGCAGATGGATTATTCAAAGATAAGGCCGCCTGGAAAGCGATGCCATAGGCGTTCAGGAGGCCTCCAGCAAATGTCGGGTCGAAACCCGTAACCCCTATGTCTCGGGCAGTCGCTCCCATGATGTCGAGGACCTGAGTTGGGGTGAGTGTGGGGTTGATCGACAACGCCAAGGCTGCAGAGGCGCTGCCATAAGCAGTGGCGAAACTGGTTCCTTGCTGATAAATGTAATCGCCGTTTGGATTCGACCCGTCGGCACCACTTCGGTCCGTGGTCAAAACTTGAACGGCGGGAGCCGTGAAGGCCATGTCTGGTCCCGAGGCAGAGAAGCTCGCCAAGGTGCCATCGAAATTCATTCCGATCATGCCAGAAACTGAGGCGATGTTAGCTGGGTACCGTGTCCCTAAGGCTGGATTGTTGCCAGCAGCCGCAAAGTGCATCATGCCTGCGGCTGCAGTGCTATCATACTTGTTGGTTGTTGCTGCGGGTTGAGCCCCTAAGACAACGCTGTTGTTGGTGATCTGGACGCTATTCGATTCACACCATGCCAAGGCATTGACGGTCCAGCTTGACATAGTAATGAACGTGGTTACGGATGTGCTCAAGTAGCAGCGGACAGTCAGGAGCCCAGCATCTGGAACCAACCCAGAAATCCCTTTTCCGTTGTTCTGTGTGGCTGCGATAATACCCGCAACGTTGGTTCCGTGAGTGTCGAACTGGTTGATGGGTTCTCCCGTGCCAATGTCTGTTGTGGTGTCGACACCAAGAATGTCAAATGGAAGATCCGGGTGATCCTTTTGCACACCTTCGTCTAAGACGGCCACCCGAATTTGGGATGACCCCGTAGACAAGTCCCAAGCTTCAATGGCGTCTAAGTCGATATCGCTTGAGCCGTAGCCAAGTTGAAGACCCTGGGAAAGTGCCCACATCTCCACCAATCTTGGATCGTTGGGGACATAGAGCTTCTCGCCGGTGAAACAAAAATCTGGTTCGGCGAAGATGGTCCCTGCTGTTTTCGCCAAGGCGTTGGCTGCCACGAGAACTTGACCACCATCTTGAGATTTGGCTCGCAAGCGATACGCCCCGGAGAGATTGGCCCAATTGGATTCAATGATTGTTCCTAACCCTTTGAGGCGGGCTGTGATTTCCTCTTGTGGGACGCTCTTGTCAAAACGACACAGGATGGTCCTCGTTGGGAATTGATACCCTCCGCAGCTATCACGAAAAACGGGTGTGGCGAATTGGATAACGTCGTAAGCGATGAGCCGATTGAGAAATGATTGAAATGTCTTGCCCGAGGTTTCTGCGGCTACATCGATGATGGACCAACCGGGAAGGGCATACTTGTGCACTCTTTCACTTGGAATACCCAATTCCAGCAAAGAAGTGTTCTCATAGCCGTCTGCCCATTGGATGGCGACAACTTTTGGATTCCAATCCAAGGTTTGCTCGATCCCGAAGTAGTTATGTGACCATTGGGCATGAGTCACACCACAAAAGGTGGAGACTACAAAGAAGATCAGGGCAATTGTTTTTGGTGGTAACATCATCAATCTTGACTCTCTATCGTACATGCTCGCGAATCATTGACACAGGAGCATTGTTTTCGAACGGCGTTCTAGAGGACTCATAGGGGTCCATAGAGTGCATTGTCGAATTTCTTACGGCCTAAATGAGGTTAGAATTTCCAAACGACAGGAACAAGGAAAACCACAAATTGCAAAGGTCTGGCCGCGGCATTGGGAATCATCGGCAAAACCTCTGTAAGAGCTGTACTGCTAAAACGTTACAGGCTGTTTTTGCTGGATGACACATGCGAGAGTAGAGAATTCGTCACGGCTCTTTGCTCAAATTTCGGAAGAATGAAGATACTTTTGTCGGATCATGCACCGATGAGGCAGAAAACGTGGTTGAAAACCCAGAGCAGCGCTGTGCCGAGATTCGAAAGGATGCGGTCGTTTCGCCAGGAGCTCAGGTTGGAGCCAGAATCACTCGGTTCCTGTCCGATCTACTGATGACCCGTGGGCGCTATCGTGACA
>WFTN01000082.1 GCA_015485455.1 Planctomycetota bacterium
GTGAGCACACCGTCGATGGCGCTTATCCCAGAATTCAGGGCGGCATCAATGTTTTTGCGGTCGAGAGGGTTGGGGGCAGCGCGAAAGACCGGGGTGGGTATACCTTTGGGCAGTTTTGGCCCTCCGTCAAGAGGATTGCCCAAGGCGTCAACAACGCGTCCCAGCATGGCGTTGCTACAAGAAATATTGAGCTTTTCCCGCAGGGGGTGGACGGTACTTCCTGGCGAAAGGTCAATGGGCTCTTCGATTGGCATCAGAATCGACGTGCCGTCGCGGAAGCCGATGGTCTCCGCAAGCATGGATTTCTTGTCGTGCAAGCTTTCTACCCGGCAGAGTTCTCCCAAACCAACGTGGAGACCGCGGCATTCAATGGTGAGGCCAACGACGCGCGTGACCTTGCCGACATACTGCCCAACAGAGGTAGTCCTGATGCTCTTGAGGTAGCTCTCAGCTTCAAGAAGAGGCATGATGGCTCTCCTCGATGAGGGTTTTGCTCAGTTGCTCCAAACGCTCATTCATGTCGGCATAGTATTCCGTGTCGCCACCAACGAGATGGGGAGAACCTTTGGGGATCATCGCATCCGCCACAACATCAATGCCATCCAAGGTGATGCCCGTGTTTTCAGCACCTTCGAGGATCGCTTGATGGTCATGGGGGTTGAGCTTCAGAGTGAGGCCATTCGACCGAGTACCGTTGTCGACCTCGTCCAGTAGAGCACCTACTATAGCTAGGACATCGTAACGGCCTTCATCGACGAGGGTGCAAGTCAATTTTTCCACCACACCCACCGCCAATTTGACAGCGAAACTCTCGATCTTTTTTCGATCTGTGACCATGGCTTCCTTGATTTGCTCCGCTTGCCCCCGGACTAATTCCAAGATTTCCTTGAGTGTCCCGCTGTACTTCGCTCGTTCTACAGAAACACCTCGCTCATAGGCGCGACGTTGTATTTCCTTCATGTTGAATCGATTACCCTGTTCCTCCGGTGGGGAACCGGCGTCCTGGGCTGCCACGATGAAATTCGAAGGTGCCTGGCTAAACTTAATGACGTTATTCGACAAGCTCTGCACCTCCACCACCGACATTGATCGTCAGCTCGCCACTTTCGATTAGACCCCGGATCGTCGTCATGATCTCTTTCTGAGCTTCTTGAACTTCCGTCAAGGGAACCGCTCCCAAAAGTTCCTTCTCTTCGATGATCATGTCCTTCGTTCTCTGAGAAACAGCATTGAAGATGGAATCCGACACATCTGCGCTGCAGGACTTCAATGACAAAGCCAGTAGTTTGGTATCGATACCGCCCAGGATCTTCTGCATCGAGAGCTTGTCCACCAAAGTCAAGTCGCTGAAAGTGAACATGGTTTCGCGGATCTGTTCGACCAGTTCTGGCGTGTCTTCTTCAATGCGTTCAAGTAAGCCATCGTTTGTTTCGCCGTCAGCTGCATTCAGGATGTCAGCGGCTGTACGAATGCCGGGGTCTGGGCCAGATCCATCTGCATCCTGAAAGCGGGGCAACTTGCTTGTCTTCTCGATGAACATGTCAGCAATGTCCCGGAGAACACGTGGGGGAGGTGGTCGCATGGTGGCAATACGCTTGAGCATGGAGGCTCTTTCTTCAGCTTCCAATTCCCCCAAGACGCCTGCTGCTACCGTGGGGCCGATGTTGGCCAAGACAGCAGCTTGTACTTGGGGATGCTCTTCGGAAAGTATGCGACTGAGGTCGGCAAATGGCACCCCTTGTAATCCCTTGAATGGTGATTCCACTTGAGCATTCACCCGAACTTCTTCGAGAATTTCATGCCCCTTATCCTCGCCGAACTTGGCGATGAATATCTCGTTGAGTGTGTCGTTGACGTTGGCAAACACGCCTCCCGTCGTCATCAGCTTACGAAACTCCTCGAGCGTGTCTTGCACGGTCTCTTCGTCTGGAGGGGACTGTTCAAAGCGCACCATAGCTTCCCCTACTCGTGACACCTCTTCTGGACGCATCTGTTCGCTCATGGGTTTGGCAAAATCTGCACCCAAGACACGAAAGAGGATGGCTACCTTTTCAACACCGTTCATTCGGAAGCTCCTGAGCCCTCATAGAGCCATTTCCTGAGTGATCTGCCAGCCAAATCTGCGTCGCTGCTTGCAGTCTCCAGAACACTTTCTTCTAAGGTAAGAGGGGCTACTGGCTCTTCTCTGTTTTCTTCTTCCATAGAAGTCTCCAGGACCGCCCGCAAGTCTGCTTGGGCTTTTTTGATGGTCTTCAGAGCAAAGAAAATGAATGCCAAACCGAGCAAGACATAGGACGTCTTTTCGACGTAGAACATCACCGTCTCTTTTGTCTCTTGGGAGACGACTTCGTCTGGCTTCTCGATGGGGACAATCTCTGGCATTTTTGCCACCGTGACTTCAATGATGTCGCCTCGTTCTGGATCGATGCCAATGGCGGCAGATACGGTCCTTTCCAATTCTGCTTTCACAGACCGCAAGGACTCGTCAATGAAGACACTCGCAGTCATGCGCACGACCTTGCCGCCCAAGTCGACTGTGCTGGTCTGTTTGTAGCCATAGTCGTTCTTTTCTGTCTTAGTGGAGTCTTTGGAGAGGGCGGCTTTGCTGGATTTGCCGTCCTTTTGCAGGTTGGCATTTCCTGGCTTGCCACCATTGGCTGAACCTCCAGCCGGTTTCGAACTTTCCGTTGTCGACTTCTCCCGGACGATCTTGCCAGCAGTGTCGAACTTCTTTTCGGTTACATTGGATCGGGTCCAATCCAAACTGAAATTGACCGCGACTTGAACCTTGTTGCGGCCGTAGACTCGATCGAGGAGGCTTTGAGCCGCCATCTGAGTGGTCTTCTCCAATTGCTTCTTGTGAGCCAAACGAGATTCTTGACCCAGGGCGTTCTCATCCGTACTTGGTGCCTTCAGAACCCACCCTTCACTGTTGGAGATGGCAACAGCGTCAGCAGAAAGAGATTCCACACCACTTGATACCATATAGGCGATGGTTCGAATTTGTTCTTTGCTCAACTCACCCTTTGTCTTGACGGTCACCATGGCTTTTGCCTTTTCGTTGCCACGGTCGAAGAAAACGCGCTTCTTTGCGGTGATGGTCACCGTCGCCCATTCGATGTACCCCAAGGACTGAATCGACTTGGCCAAACGTTTCTGTGTCTTAAGGTTGCGGGCATGAATGCGAGCTTCTCGACTCATGCCACCTCCAGCAAACATGCTGTCATCTTCGCCATCTGTGCCTTTGTCTGGCAAGGTGCCAGATTGGTAGAGGGTGGAACGTGCCATCTCATAATCATCGCTTTTCACATGAATGGCCGAGCCTGCAACAATTTTGTAATCCATGATGCCAATGTCTTCCAATTGGCTGATGATGCCGCTGATGTCCTTGGGTGCAACTTTGGTAATGAGCTGCTTATAATCTGGGTTGCCTCCTAAGAGCGCGGCTCCCAAAATCGCGGCGAAAACCATCATAGTGACGCCAGCGGCAGCCACCTTCTGCCCAGACCCCAGGTTAGCCCAGACGTTCTTGACTTGTCTTAAGATGTCGTTTGCTTCTGCCATGGTGTTTCTCTGTCTTGCTGTTTGTCAGATCTCTTGAGTCGGACCTCAATCTAGAATCAGACCTGCATTCTCATGACTTCCTTGTAAGCCTCGACCAACTTGTTTCTCACCTCGACCATCATCTTGAAGCTGACGTCAGCCTTCGACATGGCAAGCATGACTTCGTGAACGTTATCGGTGTCACCACGAATGAGCTTTGAAAGCGACTCATCGGCGGAGTTCTGCATCTCGTTGGTTTCTTTGAGATAACCATTGAGAACATTCTTGAAGGAGGCACCACCGTCAACACTCTGATCCTTGGATTGAGTCTTTGCTGTGGCCCCGATGGACTTAAATTCGGCAGCAATCTTCTGGGCCGCCGCTTCAACGTTGAAATTGCTCATCTTATCCCTCCAAGAGCGAAACAGCCTGGCGCATCATGTCGCGGTAAAGGCTGATTGCTTTTAAATTGGCTTCATAGCTTCTGGATGCAGTCATGAGGTCGACCATTTCGAAGGCCATGTTGACATTGGGGTAGCTCACCATGCCAGTTTCTTTGTCGGCCATGGGGTGTCCTGGGTCATAAACGTCGTTCATCGGAGTCTCAAAGTCTCTGTCTGTACTCTTGACTCGAACGCCGCCGATGGTCCCTTCAGTTGCACCTGAGGACTCGGCTAAAATTGTTTCGAAAACCACATCCTTGCGCCGATAGGCTCCACCGTCTTTGGTGGCGACGACGTTGGCATTGGCGATGTTTTCGGCGATGACGTCGAGCCGTTTGCGCTCCGCCGCCATGCCGGTGCTTGAAATGCTCATGCCTTTGAACAGATTGTCGAGGTTCATAGTACTCTCCTCTCGGTGGAACTCATTTCATTCCCACCTATCTCGTTGCGCTGATCGCGTGTTGAATGTTCTTCATTTCGTGTTTCAACATCTGGGCGTAGATATTGAACATCATTTGGTTCTTCTGCATGATGTTGTATTCGTTCTCTAAATGAACGCTGTTGCCATCAGCCTTGACCGGCGCATTCGAATCCGCAACAACAGATTCGGTGTCAAGAGCTGCCGAAGGGCCTTGGGATGTGAGCGCATCTCGAAAGGAATCTTCGAAGCGCAGCTCCTTAGCCTTATAATTCGGTGTGTTGATATTCGCGATGTTGGCTGCATGGATAGCGTGGCGTTTCGTGCTCATGGTCATGAGCTTGGCCATCAGATCCAAATTTTCGTCGACAACTTTCATCTCTCTCTCCTTAGAAACTGGTCTCTCACAATCCAGTGTCTGACAAACGGCCACTACAATCTGCAGTCTGCCGGCAGTTCTCCTCGGTCTCGGTAGAGCCGAATCTTGTTTGATAGTGTCCTTGCGGTAACGCCTAAGATGGCAGCGGCCTCAGTCTTCTTGCCGCCGGTTGCCCGGAGGGTTCCCAGGATCAGATCTCGTTCCATGTCAGCGATGCTCTGCCCGACTGTGTCCAATGGCCCCGCGGCAACGTGGGTCACGGACTTCCCCAATGGATCAATGCTCACGGATTCACTGGCCGACAGAAGAACGCTGCGCTGTACGACTTTCGCAAGCTCCCGCACGTTTCCCGGCCAACTGTAGGTCTGCATGTTGCTCATGCTTGCGGAGCTGAAGTGCTTCGCTGGACTGCCGTATTCGCGGCTGAATCGATTCAAGAAGTGCATAGCCAGCAAGGGGATATCTTCTGGTCGGCTACGCAGAGAAGGGACCTCTATGGGCAACACATTGAGCCGGTAAAAGAGATCCTCCCGGAACTGATCGTTAGCAATCATTTCCTCCAGATTTCTGTTTGTTGCACAGACCACGCGGACGTCTACTTTGATTGTCTCTTTGCCTCCGACCCGCTCAAACTCTCCGCTTTCCAGGACCCGCAGGAGTTTTGCTTGGACCTCTGGTGGGATCTCGCCGATCTCGTCCAAGAACAGAGTGCCCCCATTGGCCAGTTCGAAACGGCCTTCCTTGCGGGCGAATGCGCCTGTAAAAGCGCCTCGTTCGTGGCCGAATAATTCGCTGCTAAGGAGACTATCTTGCAATACGGCACAATTTGTCCGAATTAAAGGGCCTCCTTGACGGTCACTCATCCCGTGGATGCGCTCGGCGATCACTTCTTTGCCACTGCCGCTCTCGCCGCGGATGAGGACAGTCGCTTTGGTTCTGGCGACACGGTCAGCCAGGGATGTGCACTCTGTCCAGAGAGTGCTGGCCCCGACGCAGTCTTTCTCTGTTTTGGTGTCTTGCTGGATCTGGGCCTTTAAGACTTTGTTCTCTCGCCGCAGTGACTCTCTTTCGGAGAGACGGCCGAGAACAAGATCGATCTGTTCGACGGAAATCGGCTTCATGATGAAGTCTTCGGCACCGTCGCGCATGGCTTGGACTGCGGTTTCAACGCTGCCGAAGGCTGTCACTAGAATGACAGGGACCTCAGGGTTCGCGCTTTTGATGGACTCCAACACCTTGAGGCCATCTCCATCTGGCATTCTGAGGTCGGAGATGACCAGGTCAGGATTATGTTCTTCAAACAGAGAACAGGCCTGTCTCCCCGTGTCGGCTTCGATGACATGATGACCCGCAGCTCTCAAGGCTTCGGCCATGAATTCCCGGGATAGTCCGTCGTCGTCTGCTACCAGTACACTACGCATTGTTTTCGGCTACCTTTGTTGCTGTTGGCATCATCACTTGAAAGGAGGTTCCACCTTGGAGGTCGTGACAGGAGATTGCTGCGTTGTGAAGAGCAGCAAACTTGTTTGCTATGGCAAGTCCGAGCCCAGTGCCCGATGCCTTGGTGGTACAGAACGGTTGAAACAACTTGTCCTTAACTTCAACCGGGATTCCGCCACCGTCGTCTTGGACAGAAATCGTGACTGTCTTGCTGTTTTGCAATTGGGAGATTGTGACGTTGACATGACCTTCTCCATCCACCGCTTGAATGGCGTTCAAGATGAGGTTTGAGAAGATGATCTTGAGCTTCACGGGGTCGCCATCCACGATGGTATTTCCAGATACTTGGCAATCGAATTGCAGTTGAACACCTGATTCTGTGTGGTCAGCGAAACCAGAAACGATCTCCCGAATCAACGCCGGAAGCAAGATTGGGCTTTTTTGAATCGTTTCCGTCGATGCGAATGTGAGGAGGTTGGTGATGATCTCATTGACCTCGCGAACACCTCTTCGAATGTTCTCAGCGTAGCGAGTCATTGGTTCACCATCTCCGGATTTGTTGAGGGACCGGGCCAGGAGGCCGGCGAATCCATCGATGCCGTTGAGGGGATTACGAATCTCATGGGCTACACCGGCAGCCATCTCACCCAAAGCTGCCAAGGTGTCTAGACGTCCCACTTGCTCCCGCAGTCTTGTGACGACTGTGAGATCAGTAAGAACTTGGAGTTCGCAGCCGTCTGGGAGGCTCGCGCTGGTGAAGGATATCTGACGGCGAGAACCGTCGAGAGCAACGATGTCTCGCTCCCAAGATTTTCGTGTTGGGTTCTTGTTGCTATCTGGGTTCAAGATGCAGTCGCCCGTCGGACCGACAATGGTATTGGCGTTTCTGCCGACGAGTTCCAA
>WFTN01000083.1 GCA_015485455.1 Planctomycetota bacterium
TGCCAGGGCAGCAGTGTGTCGGGCGTGACAATGGTTGCGTATTGACCGAGCAAACGACGACCTATTTCCCAGCCTTTGGCGGCGAGGCGACGACGTTGAGTATCAGTCAAACGGATCTTTCTTGTTCCGCGTTGTTCCTTGAGGACTCGGTCTCTTCACGGAGGTAGTCCAAAACCTTCTGTTGTTCTCGATTCAGTCAGCCAGAGAGGGCCGCGATGAGGAGGAGAGGGGGGTGTTAGCGCGTTCTTCATGGTGGCGAGGATAGGACGAAAGTGTTTCAGCTACAAGGGATTACAGCTCGGCTGACTTTTTGCACCCTACGAGCAGAGCCAGGTTGGTGGTATGCGTATACCGGATGCCGCAACGCCCTCGGACGATACGCTCCTGGATGGCCGCCACTTATCCGCATCTTGCTCGTCATATCGATCGTGATTTCTTACAGGTGCGAAATGCATGTTCATGCAGGAACTTCCTGCATAACAGGGTATATTTATGCCCCTATTCAGCCCAGAGTCTACTTGCTCCGAAATACGAAAGAGTCCGTATTGCACAGATAGACTTAAGACCCCATCCGAACCCTGGGCCGAACATGAAGAATCAGATATTAGACCGGTATTCAAGCTCCAGTCCTTTGCGCACCCGTTTCGAAGAGATTCTGGGCCAAGTCGGGAAGCAGGAGCTGCCTCGCATGGATGGGGGAGACCAAATTGGCCAGCTCATCGTCGCCAACCTAGAAGCCTTGCCGAAACGAGCAAGCGAAGAATCGGCTCTTCTCTTTGAAGCCCAAAAATGTCGGGCGAAGCTCTACTGGGAAAGCAGTGGAGCGACGGCTTTGGAAGCCGCTGAGTCCTTGATTGCTGCCCGAGAAACTCTGGCTGAACTGAATCACGACCACGATGGGCTGATCTCACTTCTTGAACCTGCTCGAGGTATCTTTGAAGACCTCGTTGCCATTGGGTCGAAACGGAATGCTTGGTTGTGCCTGGAGATCATAATTTCTTGCCTGCGTGTTTCGCCAGAACACAAGGAGCTGATTCCGGAAGTTCTGGGCGAGTTCGCGGAATTCAGCCGGGATATGATTCATGATGGGCGTGAGCCTGGACTCCTGAGCGTCATTCTCGATCACTGTGATTGGGCTCGGGAGTGCGCTCCAGATCGATTCCCTGAACTTGTTTGTTTGGTCCCCATGATGTTGGACCAATGCACGGAAGACCTGCCTTGGCAAGACGTCTTGCGGGCCTATCTTTATGCCCGTCATTTGTCCTTGGGGTTTGGTGCTGGTGTCTTAGAGAATATTGCTCGAAAGATGGCTGGACTAGGGAAAATTGATACGGAAGTTCGTGTTGTCTATCAGGACTTTCTGAGTGAATGTGGAGACCGGAAGTTTGAACTGGAGTCTGAATTCAAAGAGTTAGCCTACGTTAACCCCGCCACTGATATCGCTTACAGCGCCGACTTAGATAGCCTTAACTCCATGTTCTCTGAACACTACCCGGAGCAAGAATGGGTTTGGCGCAACCGGGCGCTGCTGAGTCGCCGACATGGAGATCGAGCCGGTGCTCTGGTTTTCTTGTCTCGAGCTATGAGCATCGATGGCGAACCACCTCAGCTCATGGGTCTCATGGCTCCAGTTCTGGCCGGAATGGGTTTCCTACAAACGGCTTTCCAGTTTGCCAGATTCGCGTCCAAAGAGACGAATAGCCGTTTCGCACTTAACGTATTACGTTTGTTGGCGGCTGAGCCAGCCAATGATTCCGGTCGTCAGAAGTTGCAGTTGCGTCTTGAGCAAACCTTGCTCTTGGAGAATCTCCCTATCGAGTTGAGATCGTTGATTCTCAATCGACGAGCTGAACTCCTCTTCCATTGCGGCGATTTTGAAACAGCGCGGGGTCTTTACACCGAGATATTTGGCGACAACCTGAGCGACGAAATTGCCGCTGTTCGATTGGCAGAAATGGCATTCGTCAGTGGTGAGACCAAAAAACTGAAGAACTACTTGTCCGCACGGTTTACTCCCCGTGTTCTTCCCTTCGTAGAGAACATCCATTCTCGGGTGGCGGAGCAAAACGGCGACCTGGACTTGGCCTGGGAACACAATGAGAAGGCCTTGGCCCTTATGCCGGAGGCCCAAATGGCCGGAAGGCAGGAAAAGGACAAGACCTTGCGTATGTTGGAGGACCGCATCCGTGCGACCTTTGGCGAGTCCCATGTCCAATGTTCTTTGATGGCCATGCTTGAAGTGGAGACCCATGCACCACCTCATCGTGATCTCTTGGACTTGGAAGAAAAGTTGCGAAGAAGATCAGTGGATTTGGGTATCATCCGGGGCGACGTGGAGGGCACGGCAACGAGAATTCGTGAGCTTGTCTCGCGGGAAATGGCCGACACGGACGTCTTCTTGGCCGGTGCGCGAGCAAGTCTTGACCAAGATCGAGCTGATGATGCCCTGGAGCTCTTGGATCAGGCGGAGGCTTCTGGGCACGACGCTTGTCCAGAGATTCGGCTTCTCAGAGCCAAGACCTATTTGGCTCAAGGAGACCTGGAACAGGCGGCGCACCATTTCAGAAGAGAACTGGAAATCGGCCCTTCTGCAGAAGCACGCCTATTCGTAGCGATGATAGATCTGGAAGGTGGCCATGAGGAAGCGGCGCTGGAGACCCTTGAAGCGGTGCGGGAAGAGGATGGCGGCTCTGCCGCAGTCCAGCACGAAATCGCTTACCTTAAGGGTGTGCTCTATGAGCGAAAAGGGAGAAATGCCGAGGCGCACAAGTCCTACCTAGCTGCCGTCGACGCTGTTGGTGGTGAGAGTCAGGCAGCAAGCCGTGCAGGAATCTTAGGTCTCGAAATGGCGCTGGATGATGATGGTTCTGTCATTGATCCTATGGCTGCTGAAGAAGCGATTGCCTTGCTGGAGTCGAACTTAGACTCGAACGTTGTCTGCCGGGTTGCCTTGGCGCGGGCATCGCAAAACTGCGATGTTGATGCAGCTTCGGCCGAATTGGAACGCGCTATGCAGCGGACCAATGCTGTCGATGAGCTGAGATTGAGGCGAGCGCACCTTAATTTGCTTCTGGCGAACGAAAGGACGGAGGCAGCTCTGGACGCTATGAACGCCATGACGGATATCATGGAGCCAGAGAACCTCGGACGTCACCATGGACGCATCGCCGAGCTAAGCCGACAATGTGCCCTCCAGGAGATCGTCAAGTCTGGCAACTTAGACTCGGAATGCGTGCACTCTTGGTTGGCTTCGAGGCCCAAGATCGGAAAGAAAGATCCTGTTCACGAGCTGCTTTCTTCACTTTTGAACCCTGCGGCCGATGAACCGATCTACAAGAAGAATGCATCCCCTGCCTTGTTCCTTGCCTCGGCAGTGGCTGGGGGGCAGCGGAAGAAAGACGGAAAACTCCGGGCTCAAGTGTTGGCAGACGGTGCCAAGGGGATCGCCGCCGCTGAGGCCAAGAATATCCTTATGGTGATGCAGGAAGGAAGTGCGGCCCAGCTCTTAGACGCAATCGATTCCTTTGATGCTGCCGAGTTGACTCTTCCTTGGGCGAGACTTGATGTCTTGGCTGTTGTGGCGGCGAAAGCCGCCTTGGAAGGTGATGATTCTTTGGTGAAAGAGGTGAGTAGCCGGGCTCCAGGACGCTTCCGCGAGCATGAGAAGCTCAAGAGTCTGATTGACATGATCTCCTCAGGCGGTGTTGATACATCCCGGGTCTTGAGTTTGTTGTGCGATCTCTCCGGGCGGCTGCTGAAGTCTGACTCTGATAATCATGAAGGTGTCTTGCTTAGTGTCCGAACCAGCGTCACGGAGTTGCGGGAAACTCCATCCCCGTCATGGGCTTCAGCACGTCTTCGGTGTGCCGGCAAGAGGACCAAGACCCATGAAAAGGCTGCTGAGGTCTTTTGGAAATCTGTGCGGGACCGGGGTGAGGATGAATCTGGGGTCGCCCTGCACCACATAGCTCTCATGAGTATGTCGAAAGCCCATGGGGCAGAGCTTCATGGGGCAGAGTCGATGGAACTCTGGCGGGAAACCCACGAATTATGGGCTGAGCTTGTCGACTGCTCGCCGTTCTGGGCGACATTCGTCGATGCATTCCCAGGAGATGACATGACTGCGGTAGTCAGCTCATTGCGAGAGAAGATCGCCGGTTGGATCTTGCATTCGCAAGTAGCTCTGGCGAAGCGTCGCCTATTTGCTGGAGAGTTGCCAAGGGCTATTGAGCATGCTCGTTTAGCTGCTCAATCGAAATTGAGAAAATTCTGCGATCCGACATTTGTTCACGAAGCTATTTTTGATGCTCTATCCGGGGAACTCGAGCGCTTCATCCACAAAGGGAAGTTCGAAGAAGCCATGGCCTGCATTGATCATGTCATCGTAGCCGATCCGGGCAATCCTATGGCTATGCGCGAGATGGTGATGGTCTCAGCTTCCTGCTTGGAGCGCAATCTGGTGGTTGTCGATTCGCTGACGAAACTCGATCCCTCCATGATGAGAGAGATCTCCGGGATGATGAGCACGGTCTTGCTGTCTGCAGAACGATCGATTCGCGAGCTGGCTGATCGGGGTTGCCAAGATCCTCAATTGGCAAAGGCTCTGGTGGCAGGCCTTCGGAGTATCGCTTTCGTTGCCCAACACAGAGATTGCAATGCCAATGAAGCTTGTGTCTTGCTTGATCGAGCGATCGAAGTCGCCGATGCCAATGGCATCGACAGCCAGAAGATTCGCCATGTGAGGTCTGACCTTGGACTGGGGCTGGTTGAAGAAACTATGTCGCGGGCGGCAACGTCTGTTCATGAAATCCAAAGTGATGCCGTCGATCCCCTGGATGCGGCTATGGACGAAGTCGACCGCCTGATCGCCCTTGATCCGGGAAATATCAAAGTCATCACCCAAAAAGCGCGTTTGCTGTTGGTGGCCCACCGTGATGCAGAGGCGGAGGAACTCGCCAGGGACATGTTCAAAGACGCCCAGAAGAAAAATGAACCTTCCCTGGTGCGTTCCGCTGTTGAGTTGATGCACCAAGTGCAATCGGAGCGAGAGAAGCTGCGCTATGAAAGTAAAATGGAATTGGTCGATCGATTGTGTGCAGATGACAATTGGCGAGCTGCATTAGATCTGTTCAAAGAGGCCGTTGTTGGTCGAGAGAATGAACCACTGCACTTGCTCAAGCACGTCGATATCTTGATTGGCCTACGCAAACTTGATCGTGCTGAGACGATGATTGATTCCTTGGAAGATTGCGATTCTCTAGAACGAGAGTGGCAAGTGAGGCGTTCCCGTCTGGCGTGTATCCGCTACATGAAAGAAACCGGGGGCGATTTGTTGTCGGCCTTTGAGTTGGCAGAACGTCGAAATTTCGAGAAAGCGATCGTCATTCTTGACGAACTCTTGGGGGCTGACAGT
Source organism: Planctomycetota bacterium (assembly GCA_015485455.1). GTDB lineage: Bacteria > Planctomycetota > DRQF01 > S139-23. The sequence continues at coordinate 5,414 of WFTN01000083.1, forward strand.
CGTTCAGCGCCACTGCAATACTTGGCGGCCAAATGCCATCAGGCTTTGGGTAGTACGGAACGCACGAGCGCCCATGCGGACGCCGCAAGTCGCTGCGCCAAAAGGGCAAGCGACCGCTGGATTCGAGTTCTAATCGATGAGGAGATTCAATCATGAGTTGGGTTGCAGATACACACAACAATCCCTTTCTTGTCGACGACGAGACTTCGCCCCCTCAGCGCTCTGCTTTTGCCATTCTCATGGCAGAACGAGACGATCTTGATTCGCTCACTGTTGAAGAACTCCTGGAGCGGGCGAAGAAGCGCCTGAGCGAAGATCCCCAGTTGGCGACCGTTTATGGCCGGCCACTGAGTGAGGGCGATTTGGAGAAGGCCGCCACGCGCCTGACCAATCCTGCGGATCGCTTGATTAACGAACTCCTCGACTTTAAGTTTCACCGTTTCGACCTGAGTTCCATCACAGAGTTGACAAATGCCATCGAGGCCTTTCGCGGGGCACTTTCCACTTGGGAATGGCCAGAAATAGTCGACCTGAGCCTTTTGGCAATGATCCTGTCTGAAGACTTGGAGCCCCTAACGCCGGAACCTTTGGGGCGCGATGTTCCTAAAGCCCCTGAATTACCCGTGTTAAAGGACATGATCCAGCGGCTCTCGGCATTTTAATCAAGCCTGAGTTGAGGGACGCGCAAGATCGAGGGTCCTTTGAACACAATGGTCGATCTGGCCGTAGAAGAGGCATCTACCCTCAGTTGGCTCTTTATTGCTGGTAGGTTCAGCTCTTTTCCTGAATGTGGGATAGCTAGGCTTTTCCACGATCCAGGGCTGCACATAAACCACCTGAAACTGTAGACTGCGAATCCGTTGCTCCACTTCACTGAATTGGAATGCTCCGGGCGGATATTCGGATATCGGTTTCCCTTGTGGTGGGTGCAATGAACAAGCTATTTCTGGGACTGGCGGCTTTCCTCTTTTTTGCGATGAGCGGCTTTTCTCAGACGGCCTCCGGGCGTCTTGCAGCGAAGATTGTTGGTGGCAAAGTTGTGGTGCAGTGTGATCTGTCTAGTAACACGCGCCGGGTGCCTGTGAACCTGATTGTTGAGCTCGAATCTTCATCGGCGTTCTTTTTGCAAGATACGGCTGCCCGGGATTTGGGCTTCGACGGCTCTGTTGACGCCACTCTCCATTTTCCCGGTTTTAAGGTTGCTGGCCTGGCCCCTGATGTTGGGGCCTCAGATTTTCACAAATTCTTTACGAACCGCTATGCACCAGAATTATCGGAAACACTTTGTGTTGGCACTTTGGGAGCTGGGTTCTTCGAGCGATTCCAAGTTGTCTTTGAGCTTGGGGAAGGGTTCATCGCCTTAAATCCCAAGGCGGCCGAGGCAGAACCTGGGTATGAGTGGCGGGATGGCTCTGTTTCCATGGAACAATCCGGTTCTTTGTGGTGGCTTGACGTGGCCTACGCTGGTGATCAAGAATCTAAGATGGCCATTGGTACAGGATCCATCGACACCACCATAGCAGCGGATCTTTGCCAAGAGCTTGGTTTTCCAGCGGGCAACATTGGTCCATTCACTGTTGGTGGTTTGGAATTGTCTGATCGCGTGGCCCTTCGCCCAGAGGCCTTAGATGAGTTTCATCCAGATGGTGCTTTTGGTCGGCTGGGTACGAATGTGCTGACTCAAACGCGATTGACTCTGGATTTCGTCAATCGTCGTGCTTCTTTTGACGCCACGAAACCAGCGGTCTTTCCAAAGGATGATCTGGCATTCTTCTTAGCCAGAGCCGCAGAGGATGCCACCAAGATTGAGAAGTTTCTGGTTGACTTCCCAGAAGCTCGTCTCAAAGAAGAAGCTGCGCGTTTGTTGCTGCAGATGCGCTTAGAGGAACACATCAATGGTGGGGGCGACGATTCTGTGGCGCGGGCCTTGTTGTTCGTTCACCAAGCGACGCCGAAGGATCTTCGGGCGACTCAAGCTCTCAAGACGATGGATCTTCTCGAAAAACAAGGTGCCACTTCGCTGGTAATTAAGGCAGGCGAACTGGGTGTATCGGCAGGAAAAGACGATCGGGACCCCTTGGCTACCTATAAGATTCATGGGCGGCTAGGGCGCATTCATTTTGACCAAGGTCGAGAGGATCCAGCTTTCAAACACCTATTCTCGGCAGTCTTCGGCATGCGTGAGGATGGTCCTGCCAATCTTGACCTGGGGCGCTACTACGAAAAACAAAAACGATATCGCCGCGCATTCTCGCGTTATGTCCAAGCCGTCGTTAAAGAAGAATCAGCCGAAGCGGCTTTGGCAGGGATGAAGCGCTGTCAGAAGCATCTGGACAGCAGTGAAGCTATGTCGATTGAGGTGATCGAAAAATTGGTCGCCGGTCGCATCCCTGCCTTTCGCGTTGCCGCCCGGTACAAGGCGAAAAAGGGCGACAAAAAGCCCACTCGGCACGTACTCTTGGAACTCATGACAGGGGCTCATTGTGGGCCTTGTATCGCCGCGGATCTGGCCTTTGAGGCTGTTGATTCCTTCTTTCCAGAAACAGTCTTGTCCCTCATTCAGTACCACGTCCATATCCCTGCCCCGGATCCTCTGGCAAATCCGACTTCGACCCGGGCATTTCGCCTCCTCGGTGGTACATCAGCTCCTCAGGCCTTCATTGACGGCCATGTGCGCATCAACGGAGGAGGCCGTGAAGGTGATAAGGAGAAGAAGTACGAGCAGTATAAAGAGGCGATCTTAAAGGCACTTGAGGTTAAGTCCGACCACACAATTTCCACCACAACGACGATCAACCAGGGCAAGGTGACCGGAGAAACGACAATTTCTGGGCCAGTGGGCAGTGGGATGCCCCACGTTCAAGTGCTGTTGGTTGAGAAGAGTGTGCTGTTTCCTGGGCGTAATAAAATTGTCATTCATCGGATGGTCGTACGGAGCGAATTGACCGGCACCTCAGCGGGTATTCCCTACTTGCCGAAGGATGGGAAGATGGTCGTCAAGTTTTCAGTCAAACTGGCAGATATCCAAAGTGACTTGGATGAGCATCTTGACCAAGTTGAATCTCAACAGGGTTCTCAATTCACTATGTGGCCGACGACAATTGACCCGAAGCAAGTCGCGATTGTGGTCATTCTGCGTGACTTGGAGAGTGAAAAGGTTTTGCAGAGTGATCAAAGCGATCCAACGTTTCCGGCGGAGGAATTAAAGTAGTGCCAAGAAAATCTCGCCAACTTGCCCAGGCTAATGAAAACTTACGGGGGGAACTCAGAACCCACGCGAGGCGCGCCAAGGGCGTTCTGCGCTTTCAGCGTGGAATCGAAGCGCTCCCAGAGGCTTTGGTTGAAGGCATGCCTTTCCTTCTGGTGGCTCCGGCGGTCTATCTGCTGCTTCGCATCATCTTGTGGTTCTCAGCACCTATAGACCCGCCTATGGGGTTTGGGTTGGCAGTCATGGGGCTCCTGGCTCCTTATGTCCTATTCGTTTTGGCTCAGGTCATCTCGGCAGCTTGCAAAGCTGTTCCCTTTAGCGCTGCTCTTCGGCATGTGGATGATCAGCTTCATTTGGCGGATCGACTCCAAACCGCAGCGGATTTCTTGGATCGCCCTCAGAGGACAGCATTCATGGAGGCTGCCATCGAAGACGCTTCCACCGCGAGTGCAAGAGCCTTGGGTGAGCCTTTGCGCATTGAGCCGAATGTAGAAGTGCCGTCTTCGCGAGCTTGGCTTTATCCACTTGGGGGTGCTTTCTTGGTCTTCCTTGGGATCTTGATTCCTATTGCAGGAACACCGAAAGGCCCGATACAAGTGGCGTCAGAAAAGCAGATGGCAGGGTCCGATGTTGCGACTGCTCAGGATGAAGGGCCCATGAAGCCTGTTGTGCTCCCCGGTGCCACGCCCAAACTACAGAAGCCGAACAAAAGCGAGGACAGTAAAGCAACCGTTGGTGCCAGCGGGGCTCTATCACCCAAAGATCAAAAGATGAAAGCGGGTTCAGGCAAAACGAAGGCTGGAAAAGCCGCTCCGGTTGGAGCCCCCAGTGGATCAGCACAAGCCAAGGGTGCTCCCAGTGACGAGGGCAAGCCCGCTCGGTCGAAGAAGCTGTCGCGGAAAAAAGCGAAGCCCCGGAAACCAAAAAGTGGCCAGGATCGAATTCCCAAGGGCAAGAAGCAAGAAGATGATCGCCAGTCCGGGGCCACCATGGGGCGAGGTTCAGGTCAAGGCAGCTCGAAGAACCCAGTTGCTTCCGAGTGGAGTAGCAAAGACCAGACTCCTCAGGACGACGAAGAACCAGAAGACGACGACGAGGAAGTCGAAGATGAGAGTGAGAAGTCAGACGCCCGAGGTGGCGTCCAGCCGAATCTTCGAGATCGGCGACCTCCTTCCAGTCGCGACCTTGCAATTGGCTTTGGCAATCGCCCAGGAGGTGACGGCCGTGGGGGACCTTCCCAGCGCAAGAAATCTCGGGGCACAGCATCCTTGGTTTTAGGAGTCCCTATACCTGACCACATTAAGGGTCAGATGAACCCCGGAACAACGAAGATCACCCAAGAACGCATTGAGCCCAAAGAAGAAGAATCACAGGCCATTAAGGCAGAAGCAAGAGTTGCCCGTCGGGGCTACGCTGGGGCGGCTCAGACTCCCTCGGCGAACCCTCGGCTGAATCAAGTCATCGAAAGTTATTTTCGTGCACTGCGTGCGAAATCGGAAAAGGATGAGAAAAAATGACAGCAGCAAGCGACCCATCAACAGCCAAAGAAGCAGCATCGAAGTTCAAAGCCGTTCACCAAAAGATCAAGGATGAAGTGTCTCGGGTCATTGTCGGCCAGGGAGATGTTATTGACGGTGTTTTGACAGCGCTCTTTGCCGGCGGCCATGTGCTTCTGGAAGGAGTTCCAGGACTGGGGAAAACCATTTTGGTCCGAACTCTTGGTGAGGCCGTTGATCTCGATTTCTCTCGTATCCAGTTTACTCCCGACATGATGCCTGCGGATATCCAAGGGACTCAAATTCTCGTTGAGGTCGAAGGTGGAGGGCATGAGCTGGAATTCCAACAGGGCCCTTTGATTGCCAATCTTGTTCTGGCAGACGAAATCAACCGGGCCACTCCGAAAACGCAATCGGCCTTGCTGGAGGCCATGCAAGAGCGGACGATCACGGTGGGTGTTCGCACCATCAATCTTGCTGACCCCTACTGCGTTATGGCGACTCAGAATCCCGTAGAGCAAGAAGGAACCTATCCACTTCCAGAGGCCCAACTTGATCGCTTCCTGATGAAGCTCATTGTTGGTTACCCAGAAGAAGCTGAATACGGGGCCATTCTTGATCGGACCACCGGCAATGAAGAAATGAAAGTCTCGAAGGTATCCAATGGCGAAGAGATCATGGCCATGCGTGAGATCATTCGCGGGGTCCCTGTTCCTGATCATGTCCAGCGTTATGCCATTCGCTTGGTGATGGCTACACAACCTCATAGTGCTCACGCTCCCGTGGTAGTGAACGAAAACGTGCTTCTCGGCTCGAGTCCTCGTGGTGCCCAAGGTTTGCTCTTGGCGGCCAAGGTCAAGGCGATTTTGGATGGTCGTTTCGCTGTTGCCAACGAGGACATTGTTGGGGTTGCCCATCCGGTCTTGCGCCATCGCCTCCACGTCAACTTTCAAGGGCAAGCCGACGGTATCGACAGTGATCGTGTGATCGATGGGGTACTCGCTCATGTCCGCGCCACTGGAGGACAGGGCTGATGACAACAGGGATCGCCTTCGCCGAGCTCTTTGATCCTAAGTTCTTGGAGTCCCTGCAGCATCTCAAGATTGTCGCTCGCCGGGTGCCCCGTGGAGGGCGTTTGGCCGAGCAAAGATCGTTGGACTTGGGGGCGGGGATCGAGTTTCGTGACTTCAGACCCTATGCCCCCGGTGATGATTTTCGCGCAATTGATTGGAATATCTATCGTCGCTTGGGACGTGTGTTTCTACGTTTGTTTGAAGAGTTGGAAGACCTGTCGCTCTATCTCATGCCCGACGTTTCAAAGAGTATGACAAGTGATGGTAAAGGCAGGCTGAGAGCTACCTTGCGGACGACTATGGCCCTCGCCGCTGTGAGTTTGAGTCAACATGACCGAGTGGGTTTGTTTCCCTTCGCGGACCATTTGCTTCAAAGTCGGCCTCCTGCCGCTGGGCGAGGCCGGGTGATGTCAATGGCAAAGCATCTTTCCGAGCTTCCCAGCACTGGCGGCACAGATCTCGTGCATTCTTTGGCGGAATTCGCCAAACGGAAACTGCGAGGTGGGCTCTTGGTTATCATCTCCGATTTCTTCGATCCTGCTGGGATCGACTCGGTCTTGAAAGCTCTTAAGCGGCAACGGCACAAGATCCTGTTGGTACAAATTGCCAGAGATGAAGATCGAGATCCTCGTTTTCAGGGAGACTACCGTTTGGTTGATTCCGAAACTGGGCAGTCTCAAGATGTCTCTGTCGATGCCCATGTTCTGAAACGATACCAAGAATCCTACGACCGCTTTCAGAACAAGCTGATCGATTTTTCGAAATCACATCCCGCCGGTTTCCTGCGGCTCAATGCTGACGAAGAGGTTGTGCCCCAGTTGGCTGGGTTGTTCGAGAGTGGGAGCTACATCGTATGATCCTGAATACCATGAGCCCCACTGTTTTGCTCTTGGGTGCAGCCGTCATTGGCGCCGCTCTTTTTGCATTACAACGATTGAGAACACGATACCGCAGGGTTGACGTACCGACGGTGATGTTTTGGAAAGAAGCTGTCGAAGAGTCTCAAGCGAGAGTCTTAGTAAGAAGGTTTCGCCATCCATGGGCCTACGTCTTGATCTTGTCGCTTTGCTTGATCATGTGGTTTCTTTTTTCCGATCCCCAATTGGAAAGTGGCAAAAGTGCAGTGCGGGATGTATATGTCCTGAATGCAACAGCTTCGGCTCTTGTGGGCGATGACTTTCAGAATTCGAAAGATTTGCTCATTGACGCGTTGGCCCATCTTGGTCGTGGCCACGGTGAAGTCTTTGTTTTGGATGCTATGCCGCGTTTGATTCTAGGCCCAGAAGAGTCTCCTTTGCTTCTTGAGGAACGCTTGGCCGCGGTGAAACCTAGAGACGTTCCCCAGCGGATTCTGCCGTTCCTGGATCGTATGGAGGCCGGTGCGATTTATGATGGGGTGACCCATGTCCGCCTTGTCGGTTTTCCTCAACTGAAACGGGAGAACCTTGCTAAGAGTCGTTTCCGTGTGACCCACATGGACTCCGTGAGATCTCACAAGGAACTCAACCGAAGTGGGGTGCGTTCGATTGGCGCATCTGCTCCGCGGTCCGGTTTGGCATTCGCCGTGGATGTCTTGATTGTTGTCGCATCTGAGAATGATTCGGATGTGGCTCTCAAAGTGACTCTTGATGGCGATCCCCTTGCTGTTGAGATTGAGAAAACTGCTAAGAATACTTTTGCTTTGCGCGATCTGCCAGCCAATGGCAAAGAACTGCTGGTTCGACTTGGACAACCTGACGCTTTGTTGGCTGACAATGAAGCGCGGTTTATTTTGCCAACCTTGTCGCCTATCGCTGTCGCCCTTGGTCAGTCTCTTGACGAGACGCTGCGCCTATTTTTGCTAGCAAATCCTTTCGTCGATTGCGCCGCGACTCCGGCGGATGTTCAGGTTGGGGGCAAGAGAGACACGGGTTTGCCAGCAATTATTGTTGACCCTCAAGCCCGGGACTTTTCGATAG
>WFTN01000084.1 GCA_015485455.1 Planctomycetota bacterium
CCGGAGAATTACGATGTCATCATCATTGGCAGTTTCTCAGAGTTTCATCCTCAATGGGATCAGTTCGTGCGCCGGGAAAAAGGTCGTATTGAACAATTTATTCGCCGGGGTGGCACTTTGGTTCAAATGTGCCGATACCGAAAAAGCGACGACGCTGGTCGCTTGAGCCTTTTGCCCCCTGGGTTTCGCTTGAATCGGGGCAAAAAAGACATCAAAGATGACGAGTGGTACGTCAATTATCGCTTGGAACCTCTGTGGCGGGGCTTTGGCAAAGACAAAAGGAACGGTTGGAACCGTTTGCCACAAACGAAGATTGGACCGAAACGTTTGACCTGTGGCATGGACGCTTTCGAGCAGTGGTCGAAAAATTTTGTGCGCAGCTCAGATGTTTCCATGAACAGCGGTCGGCGGTTTCAGAAATCATACTCCTTGACCGCTGATTATGGCCGAGGACATCTGCTCTTCTTCCAACTTGTTTTGGACAAAATTGATAATACAGAAGATGGACTGGCGAAGAAACAGTGTCGCATGTTCTTTGCCACTCTCATTGCCTATTTGAAGTCTCACCCAAGAATTGCCAAACCAGAAATCAAGACTGCACCCAAACCGAGGCCCAAGCCCAAACCCCGGGATATCCCCGTGAGGCCTAAGCCCATTCGACGCTATCGCCTCAAGGGTCGGGTCTTCTTCGACGACAATGGCAACCGGCAGTATGACCGCAATGAGAAGGCTGCTGGGGCGATTCGTTTGCGGCTTGGTACTCAGGCCCAGGAAACACGGGCCGACGGTAGCTTTGACTTCAACGTGAACAATGAGATTCCCAGCCAGATTGTCGTCGATCTCCCGTCCAATGCAGCCTACGATTCCCCTTGGTTTTTGAACTTGAATGCTGGGGCAGCCCAGTCAGGGCAGGTCTCGCGAGATATCCCCTTACTTCGAAGGAAAGTCGTGGCGTCCCAAGAAGGTGTCTTGGTGACCATGTTGCCACGAAACTATGTGGACGCAAACGCCGCTTTGTTCGAGTTGGGGTTGAGTCAAGCCCTGGCAGACTCCCAGCCCGAGTTGGTGGTGTTTTTGGCTCCCTTTCAAGATCGCCGACAACTGGGAGAATTGACATCAAGACTCCAGAGGATTTGCCAAACATCGGGGGTGGGATTTCGTTTGCTGGCTGCCAGGCCCAAGAAGGGAGCCGAACAATTCGCCCGGTTTAAGGGGCCAAGTAACTTGGTGCTGGAGGCCTTGGGGTATCGATTTTTCCTGGCATCGGCACCGAATGCTGCAAGTTGGCTGAGGAATTCTTCCTCGAATTTGACTCCTGCGTCTTGCATTTACTTGAGTGCCGAAGTCTTGGCGAGAGATGTGGCTGACCGATTGGCTGGGGGCTTAGGTGGACTGATCGTGCCCCAATCCGGTGAACGAATAGAGAATGAAGGAGGGGTTATGGTCGCTCCGAGTTTCCTAACGGGAAGCGATCGAGACGAGACTCCTGCATATCTCCTTTTGAGGTCTTCTCAGGGCAAACTCCAAACCGCTCGTTTTCCCTTACCCAAGGCACCGACGGCGGTTTTGCCAGCTCATCCTTGGGGCAGTGGAAACATCCTCGATCTCTTGGACGAAGCCGGAAAAGCCAAGTAATTCCCAAGAGAAAGGGGATTATTAGCAGGAACCGTCGGAGCTGTCTTGTTTTTTCGTCACCCTGGGGACTATAATCGGGAGTAATTGGCGTTCCTCGCATGCCAGTTTCATTTCATAGGAGCGAGGATTTGGGGAGATCTTGCCGTGGCAAATCTTGATGAAAAGTGGGAAGACAATGTCGCCGGCGCATTCTACGTCGACAAGGAATGCATCCTCTGTTCGCTCTGCGTTGATGTTGCACCAGAGAACTTTAGGGAATCAGAAGATGGTGATCATGACATCGTCTACAAGCAGCCTGAGAACGAAGAGGAAGAAGCTGCTTGCTTGGACGCCATGGAGCAATGTCCAGTGGACGCCATCGGCAACGACGGCAAATAACGACCAAAACTCTCGAACAGGGCTCCTGGTGAGCCCTTTTCTATTGTTTCTCAGACGATGTGATTGAAAGCAGGGGGCTCTGGCCCCCTGTTTTTGCATATCCACCCAACGGGGCGCAGGGTGACAATGGGTAGCAAAACGTTTAGGATTTGAATGTTACTTTCTTGAGTTGAGAACGACCATGACCTTGGAATCCTGGGAAGACTTGATCGGTGAGAAAATCGGTCCGGACAAACGCTATACCGTGTTGCGGCGGGTGGGCGAAGGGGGCATGGGTGTTGTCTTCGAAGCCACGGAAGAAGCCAAAGGTCGCTCGGTTGCCATCAAGGTATTGAATAGTGATGGTGGTTCGGATTCTGAAACATTGAGCCGCTTTCGTCGAGAAGGATCTCGTTTTGCCAAGCTGCGTCATCCCAATATCGTTCGGGTCTACGGCATGGGCCGGGCTCGAGGCATGCTTTATATTGCCAGCGAATTCGTTGATGGTGTCGATCTATATCATGTGATGAAGAAAACCGGCGCCATGGATA
>WFTN01000085.1 GCA_015485455.1 Planctomycetota bacterium
TCTTATGGCCATGGGATCTTCCCACCTTTTTGGGCCAGATCGTTGTTATAGTATGTGCATGAAGAACCGTCGCCTTGTTATTGCCGTAACCGGTGCCTCTGGCGCACCTTATGCCCTACGATTGCTGAAACATTTGCAACGATTGGAAGTGGGGGCAGACCTCTTAGTGTCAGATGCTGGGGCAGAGGTTCTGCGTCGGGAAGTGGATGGCCAGAAGCCTTGGACCAAAGACGGGAATCCCGTGTTGGAGGATTTTGGACTGTCTTCACCACTTTTTCGAGGCTTCGGTCTTCGGGATTTCGATGCGCCCTGTGCCAGTGGCACAGGACTGTGTTCTGGCATGATTATCATTCCTGCATCTATGGGAACAACGGGTCGTTTGGCTGCAGGTATTTCGACTAACCTCATCGAGCGGGCAGCGGATGTTTGTCTAAAAGAGAAAAAGCCTCTCACTGTCGTGTGTCGGGAAACACCTTTGTCAACCATACACATGCGCAACATGCTGACACTGGCACAAGCGGGTGCCACGATTCTCCCGGCGTCCCCAGGGTTCTATCAACGGCCAAAGTCAGTGGATGACCTTCTGGACCATGTGGTGGCGAAAGTTCTTTCCAGCGTTGGCATGGACCAAGATGTGATTCGGCCTTGGGGTGAGTCAGAATGAAAAGTCTCAGAGAAAAGACCAAGGAATTTCTGCGCCTCATTCGCTTTGAACACACTCTGTTTGCCTTGCCCTACGCCGTTGCTGGTGCGTTCTTAGGGGCTCGGGGTCTACCACCTCTTGGAACCTGCGGCTGGATTCTCTTGGCTATGGTCGGGGCCCGCACGGCTGCCATGGGTTTCAACCGTTTGGTTGATCGGCGTATTGATGCCAAGAACCCTCGCACCGCCAAAAGAGCTTCGGCCACAGGGGTTATCAGTGTTCCATTCTTGGTTGTGGCGATTATTCTGAGTTCGGTGGTTTTTGGCTTTGCCGCTTGGCAACTGAACCCCTTGGCATTCTATTTGGCATGGCCCACCTTGATCGTTTTGTTGAGCTACTCTTTGATGAAGCGCTTTTGGCACCATAGCCATCTGGTTTTGGGTTTTGCCCTTGGTCTTTCGCCCCTTGGTGCCTGGGTGGCTGTTCGTGGAACCTTGGATGCCGCGTCTTTCCCTGCTGTTCTTTTGGGCGCGGCGGTGATGTTCTGGACCAATGGCTTTGACATCCTTTATGCCTGCCAAGATCTGGAATTTGACAAAGCTGCCGGACTTCATTCGGTGCCCGCACGGTTTGGCACGTCCAAAGCCTTTCTCATCGCGCGTTTAAGCCATTTGGCGGTGCCGATTCTCTTGTTTTGGATGGGTTGGGAAGCCAGTCTAAATTGGGTTTATTTTGTCGGTGCCGGAGCCGTATTCGTCCTCCTGATATACGAGCATAGCTTAGTGAGAGTCGATGACCTCAGCCGGATCAACCAAGCGTTCTTTACGGTCAATGTTGTCATCGGGTTCTTGGTCATGTTTTCGACGTTGATTGACATTCTTTGGCTTGGATCGAAACTCAAATGATCAAAGTAGTTCGTTTCATTGATGATTGCTTGAAGCCTCAGGCAAAAAAACCTCCTCGTTGGCTTATCTTCACTGGCGAAGAAGAATTCTTACGGTCTGAGGCCAAAGATGTAGCCAAGCGATGCGTGGGGGATGACGTCGATCTCTGGGATTACGATTGGGAGTCGGAGCTCTCTGGGGACGAAGGGCGGCTGACCCTCTTTGATGAACTTCGAACAGCTTCACTCTTTGGTGAGCCCAAGATCGTCGTGATTCGCAAAGCATCCAAGTTCTTCAAAGATCAGGGCAAAGCGATCGCACGATTCGCAGCGGAAGAAGACCCCCAAGCATGGGTTATTTTTGAAGATGATTCTATCGTAAAACGAAAGACCAAGAAGCTCACCAAACCCTTGCAAGCCCTGGTGGACGCTGGCGCCCAAATCGTTGATTGTGGCACTCTTTATTCTTCGCCATTCGGTTTTGGAAAACCGGTGTGGGACAGTGATCTCAGTCGTTGGGTGGTGACGCGCGCCAAAAGCCTTGGTAAGCGCATGAGTCCCCAGGCTGCCTATTGCCTTCACAGTCGAGAAGCTTCTGGGCTGCGGGGAATTGCCGCTCAGTTGGAGAAGATTATCTTGTCCATCGGTGACGCCGAAGAAGTGCGCACTGAGGACATCGATCGGCACATGGGCAAGGATGTCGAATCAAGTGTTTTTGAAGCAGTCGATCAATTCGCTCTTGGCTCGATGTCAGAAACAATGTCGGCTATTGACCGATTGTTTTGTCAAGGGATTAAGGATGCCAAGGGCAAGAGAACTATGGACGCTCAGGCCATTGCCATGCGTTTGATCGCGATGATTTCGACTCGCATGCGGGAGTTAGGACGCATCTTTGAGCTACGCCGGGATGGCGCCGATTTTGATTCTGCCTGTGGCCAAGTGATTGGCCGAGGCCGCACCTTTCTTTTTCCGAAAATTCGTGCTCAAATCTCGGCCCGTTCACCGAAAGAACTTGGTCAAGTGGTCGTCGATTTAGCGAGCTTAGACCGGGATCTCAAAAGTGGGGGTGGACATCCACGGGACCTCTTCGTTGTCTTCGCCTTGCGCAACTTGAGATCTTCCGCTCCTAAGCCAGGAGCCAACACCTATGGAGGGCGATCATGATCCATATTCTTCCACCTCATGTCGCCAACAAGATTGCTGCCGGGGAAGTCATTGAACGTCCCGCCAGTGTTGTGAAGGAGTTGGTGGAGAATAGCCTGGATGCCGGTGCGACCCGCATCACAGTTGAGATCGAGGAGGGCGGCAAGAAGCTCATTCGGGTGATCGACAATGGCTGCGGGATTTCTGGCAGTGACTTGCAGCTCGCATTTCATCCCCATGCAACCAGCAAAATTCGAGAACCCGAAGATCTTTTCGAAGTGATCTCCTACGGATTTCGAGGAGAAGCACTGGCAAGTATTGGTTCGGTGGCAAGGGCGTCCATTGTGAGCCGCCAATCTGGAGAGAAAGTCGGTCACCGCATCACCTGCGAACGAAGCGAGTGCTCGGAAGTGATTGAAGCGGGGGGACCCGTTGGCACCACAGTGCAAATTCGTGACTTGTTCTACAACACCCCTGCTCGCCGAAAATTCCTTAAGAGTGATAGTGCCGAAGTGGCTCGAACCAGTGAAACACTCACACGACTTTGTTTGGCCCGCCCTGATATTCATTTGAGTTTCACCCACAACGGCAGGCGCGTTCTGGTCTGCGATGCCGCTAAGACGGAAGAAGAACGATTGGTGAAGTTCTTCGGCAAAGACCTGAAGGGCAAGCTTATCCCTATTCATGGAGAGTTGCCGGGCATCACTGTTACTGGTTTTATCGGATTGCCTGAAGTGGCCAGGCCAAGCTCGAACCGCCAATATCTATTTCTCAATGACCGCTTCATCACCGACAAGTCTCTTTCCCATGGAGTGACTATGGGTTTTGAAGGCTTCGTCATGGGGCGGCGTTACCCGGTGTTTTTCGTTTACCTGGCGGTGGACCCAAAGACCGTTGATGTCAACGTTCACCCGACCAAGGCTCAGGTGCGGTTTCGCGATCGGAATAGCATCTTTTCGGCGATTAAAAGAGCCGTTCACACAGCGTTAAGTGCTGCGCGGCCCATGGGAGAGTTGTCGTTCAATGACAATAAATCAACCTTCCAACCTCCTGCCTCCCAAGCCCCATCACCGACAACTCCACCCATGCCACAAACGCGTCATGAGCGGGTCGAAGACATGAAGGCCACTCTGTTTCCTGAGCTCGCCAATGAAGTGCGTGAGTGCAGCCCGGCTTCTCAGTCCCAAGAAGCAGTGTGGCAGGCACCTCCCATAGAGAACTCGTCGTCCTGGCCTGAATCGAATCCCACAGTGACACAAGAGAGTCGTTCTTCCCAGCGAAAAGGGACGCCTCTACGTTTCATGCAGATTCATCGCTCTTACATCTTGGTGGAAGAGGATGAAGGTTTCTATATCATTGACCAACATGCCCTTCACGAACGCATGCTTTTTGAGCAGATTTGGGCCCGAGTGGGGAAGGGCGAGCAATTATCCCAGCGGCTGTTGATTCCCGAGGTTATTGATCTCTCTCCAGCAGAACTCGAACGCTTTCGGGGGATGGCTTCAGAGTTGGCTGCCATTGGTTTTGTCCTGGCCCCATTCGGCGGTAATGCGGTTGCCGTTGAGGAGGTCCCTATTGAGTTGTCTAAAAGCTCCCCTGGGAAGTTGGTTCACACCCTGCTCAAAGAGGCGGAATACGATCTTGGCGGTGGAATCAAAGACCTGAAACGGGACGTGGTAGCGACCATGGCTTGTCGCGCCGCCGTTAAATTCAACGATCGTTTGAGCGATGCCCAAATTCGCGAGCTTCTTCTTTGGGAACAAAACAGTGAAGAATCTGCGGCTTGTCCTCACGGGCGACCCACCCGTATTCGTGTGACCATGAAAGACTTGGAACGGCAGTTCTTACGAAATGAGTAGTGCCCCGTCTGAGAACTAGCTCTTATTCTGGGAACTCGAAGGTCTCGGTTAGCTTCTTTATGCAATTGAAGCGAACCATTTTCATGTCATCAATGGTGATGGTCATGACTTCCCTTTTGCCAATGCTGTAGCGCATGCGGGCAGGGAAATGAATCGTTTCTCCTGTGGGCAGTTTCGTTTTTCCCATTTGGGCCAATTCGAAGGTCTCTGGGGCTAGGACACGATTTCCTTGGGCGTTGGTCTCATAGAACAGAGCAGCGGGGTCGATGATTTCTGCCTTGAGAATGACAGGGGCTCGGCCTGATTCCGTGTCAATCCACAGCTTGATGCGTTTGTTGGCATGATCCCGAAATCTGATGATGGTCGCTTTGTCGGATCCCATGCGGATTCTTGCGTTGACGTAACCTATCTTGATTTTGCAGGGGACGTCCCTGGCTATGATTTCAAATGTTGATTTGCGTGGTTGCATCTCGTTGAGAAATAGCAA
>WFTN01000086.1 GCA_015485455.1 Planctomycetota bacterium
CCCATGGAGAGCTTCTTTCAATGAAGGGACGAGCTTTTTGGCTGCGTCCAGGTTCTTTCCGTGAATCGCCGATTCTAAGTCATCCAATTGCTTCAAGAACTCCTGAGTTTGAGACCGCTGATGTGCCTTCAACTTGAGCCACAATTTCTTGGCGGTGACGTGAAGAGCTTGGGGTGTGTCAGCCTTGCTCAGAGATTGAACGGCCATTTTTTCTGCCGCCGTCAAATCTTCCTTTGTTTCCAACCATTGCTCTACATGATCCTGTAAACGTTCAAGTTGGGGATCATGGGCTCTTTGCACGTTTGGCGTGGCGAGAAGGGCTGTGTCAACCAGTAAGACGATGGCCAGGAATTTTGAAACTTGACTGACGGGCGATGGTGCAATGCGTCTGACATCCCCACGTTCGCAAGCTTCTTCGAGTGTCTGGCAGAATAAGCGATGAATGGGAAGCGCCGCGTCAATTGTTGGAGACTCCAAAGCTGTGACAAAGAGTTCTTTTGATGCCAAAGATCGATCGATCTTGAGGGCGGCAGCTTTGAGGGAAGGGCGGCTTGTCCAAGCTCCAATGGCGCCGAAAAGAACAGCAAGAAAAACCGTCAAAATCGGCAAAATCGTCGTGGTCCAATCGTTGCAAAAGTGAATCTTGGAGGCAGACAAAGGAACGAAGGCCAAGGAAAGACCAGACAAAGTGAACCAACCCATAAGCCCAGCAGTATGCTGCCAACTGAGGCGCCGCTGAACGGCAGCGATCAGACGTTTGGCTTGGTCGAGGGACTTGTCCTTGCTTCCTTTCATTATCCTATTTCTTATAGGCAGTGATGGTGATGGTAATTTCAGCTTCCAAGTCTTCCGGTAGAACTTGCTGGTTAATGGACCAGATCATTTCATTGTGGGAATCTGCATGGTTGCAAGTGATGACAGATAAGTGGCCGAAGTTGTCGGTCAAGGCTATCACAACGCGGGCTTCGTCTGGTATGTAGAGGTCTTCCCCGGTGAGGAAACTGGTGTCCCAATCAGAACCGGTGAAGAGCCACTCCGCCGATTCCATGTATTTCTTTCGCCGGTCATTCCACAAGAACTCTTCTAACTTGGTACTTCGCTCCGCTCCTGGCCATGTCAGACTGATGGACAACTTTCCACCTGTGGCCGGAGTCCCTTTGCGGTAGTCAGCGGGGTCTCCTTCCTTGATGCCCAGTTGCAGTAGACCAGCCCGCAATGCGCTGGGACGACAAAACGTCTCAAGCAAAGTTTCGTGGAGTGGACCTCCTGAAGTCGCTGCGATGAGTTCAAGGGGGCGGCTGGGATTGACCAAGCGGCCCTTCATAGTGAGGACACCTTCTGCCTCATCGACTGTGATGCCTCCATCTTTGAGCCACTTCTTGAGTTTCGCTGGATCAGTGGGAATCGCCGAAGCACCACTGGGGCTGATGGCTGACAACCGACGCATGATGTTCTTTTGCATGCGCATGAGGTTTTTTTGATTGGCTCGTTCAAATTCGTAGATCTGCGAGCCAATGTCGTCGATATTCTGTGTCAGGAGTTTGACATCTGCGAAGAGCTGTTTCGTTGGATCCGCCGACGTCTTTTTTTCTTTCATGCGGTCCAGTTTGAAAGTGATCTTGGCAAGTTCGTTCTTCAGGGCAACGAGCTCTTCTTTGTGTTCGTTCTTGTTTGTTGGTTTTTGAGTGGGCTTTGATTCCAGTTTTCCTGGAAGCCACATGATAACCAAGACGATGAGAGCAGCGAGCTCTGCCGCCAGAACCACGACCACAATTCCTAACCAGTTCTTCTGCATTGACTTACTCACTACCTAAAAATGCGATTCGAGTCGATTTGTGATTCTGTACCAATTTGCGAACCGACTGACTTAGACTAATCTTAAACGATGGCTTTGGGGTGGGGTTCATGAACTTTTTCCGGGGAAACTTCATGTGTTGCTTCTTGGTCCCAGGGCCGAAGGCAGAGAAGCGACAGAAGCTATCTTGTCACTTCGTAACTTTTCTGCCATTCCTCAAACCCACCGTCCATGCTCCAAACGGTTTGGAAACCCCGTTTGAGAAGGTAAGCCGTCACTGACTTACTGTTGTTTCCATGATAGCAGTAAACCACGATCGGTTGCTTCTTGTCAGTTTCTGCCAAGAAGGTGGCGATGTTCTCGTTGTCTAAGACCTGAGAGCCAGGGATGTGTGATGTGGCGATGGACCTGGGATCTCGGATGTCAACGAAAATGGCAGAACCTTGAGTCAGATATTCTTGTGCTTGTCGCGTGTTAATTCTGGGCACGTCGTCCATTTGCTTTCCTTTTTGTGGTCATATCATAGAAAAAGCCGAGTCGCTGTTACGACTCGGCTCTATTCTATGTGAATGCTGGAAGGAACCAATTAGCTGGTAGGCTGATTGGACGCTTCGGGCTCTTCTTCATTGACTTCTGGCTGGCGGATCTCGAACTCAAGGGCAGTTCCACCTTCGTAACTCACCTCGATATGGCAA
>WFTN01000087.1 GCA_015485455.1 Planctomycetota bacterium
CCGCAGTGCCATGAGATCACGGCCTTCTGGGTCTTGAGCTTTCACCAAGTCATTGGCAGCAGCGGCACTCATCACCACAACCGGACAAGGCCAACCTTGACGAGAACGGTCCTTGATCAGCGACAACTCCCCGCGTTTATCGTCAACACCAGGAGGAATCACCATGATGACACCAGCAGGTTTCTTCCGGCGCAACGATAGAGATTTTCGCCATGAGGAGGATGCCCGGGACCAACCATCAGATCGCCACAGACTCTTACCCTTGTCATCCATGGGTTCGAAGTAAAAGTACATGACGATCTTATCAGTGAGATCATCATCATCGGTATAGCTAACATAGCCATCCTTGCCCTTGCTCATGCCGTAGCCAATGAAAACGACCTCCCCTTCAATCTCCCCCTTTGCACCCTGTGCCATCCCCTTGAAGTCGACACCTGAAGAAAGACTGCGCTTGAGTTCACTGGATGCCATTGATGCCTCTCGAACAGCGCGTTTGCCTCCGAATTTGAATGGCTGGCGATAGCTGGTGGCCTCATGTCCAATGGCAACATTGTTGTCGCCCCCCCAAGCAGGACGAAGCCCAACCTTCTTAAACCAGAATTCTAAATAGTTGCGGGCGATCTCCATCTCAGGCGTTCCGGGCAAACGTCCCTTCAAAAATGGGCTTGCCAGCCAAGTCACATGATCTTGAAAGATCCTTACATCCATCTCCGTTGGCTCAGGAATAGCCGTTTCTTGCTGTTTCGGCTCGTTTCCTTTCTCCATCTCTTGGCCAAAGGAAAGCTGAGAGAACAAGGATGTGATGAGGACGACCCCCAGTATGACTCTACCTCGCAGTGTTATCATTGGTATGTTTCCAAAGAATTTGAATTAGTCTAAAGCGCTTCATGAGCTCTACGTTTATGTTGCATGTATCTTCCGCACAATAAATATATCATGAATCGGCAATCTTGGGGTTCACCCGAGTTGCCAAACAACAAGCTAAGTTCGACGGCATTTTCAACAAGATCAACCTGACTTGTTGCTGAGTGGCTCCCAAGTTAGCTTTCATTGGAAAGACACGGAGATTCTCATGCGCACGTTTCACCTCATCATCCTCATCTTAGGGGCCTTAGAAAGCTCCTGGGATCCTGGTGTCACAAACGCAAGGCACCCTCAAGATGGACCAGACGTCGATCTGCGAGTAAAAATCGAGGAGTCCAAGGTCGAAATACAAGCCATCGTTAATCTGGTTTTCTGTGACGAAGTGATTGGCCAAACTCGCCTGTTTGAAGAGAGTGTGGAAAAAAACGAGGTGGCTCCTCTGCGCGAAGCTCTGCTGGCAAAATTCCAAAAGGAAGTGGCCGTCAAGATTGATGGCATTGCTGTGAGTCCAAGCCAAAAAGACTGCCAAATCTTGCCTTATGAAGAATCAGACGCCGAGTTCTTCCCGCAAATGGGAATGCGGGCCGTCATCAAGTTTCGTGTCACATTCTCCTACAGCCTCAAGACCTCCCCAAGGAGCGTTGCTCTACACTGGGGCATGTACCCACAGAATCTGGCCTTGGCCGAATTTGTGGATGAAACCATTCTGATCAACGCTGAATGGACCGCTGGTACAAAGACGGAGATCATTCCCTTCCGTGAAGAAGAGCCCGAATACATCTGGCACGGAAGTGACAAAGGCCTGGCACCACAATTCTTGGCGGCGCCCAAGATCGATAGAAACAAAAAAGTCGGATCATCCTATCTCTGGCTTCTGCCGATAGCCGCTTGGGTCATTGTCGTGCTCATCCTATTCTTGCGAAAATCGACAATCCCTGTCAAACCCATCGCAGCAACGCTCTTGATCGCAGCTATGGGCGCCTCCTCCTTTTTACACAGGAAGACCGCTATTGCCGAGAACACCCCACCGCCTCTATCTCAAAAAGAATCCATCGATGTATTCAATATTCTCCATGCCAACATTTATCGAGCATTCGACTACACTGAAGAAGAAGAAATCTACGATGCCCTAAGTCGTAGTGTAAGTGGTCAACTCCTGGCAGAGATCTATGATCAAATCTACGGCAGTCTGATCATGCAGGACCAAGGCGGTGCAGTCAGTAGAATCCAAAAAGTGACACCGGTGCAAGTCGAGATCAAAGAACCATTAGGAGAAAACGGGGACAGTTTCACTGTCGAAACTCGCTGGCGTGTCTTGGGTCGAGTCTATCATTGGGGTCACACACATATGCGAACCAATGAACATCTGGCCGAAATGACCGTTAAATGGGCCAACGGAGATTGGCGAATCAGTTCATCACAAGTCCTTGAACAATTCCGTGTGGGCAGCCAAACAAGCGAGGGAAATCGTTGATCTTTGGAGCAATCCCCATGTCTCTGATCGTTGCGGCCTTGGGGGTTCTTTCCTTCGGGCTTGGCTTTTGGTTATGCAAGAACCTCGGTCTCATGTCAGTGGTCTGGCGGCAGATTTCCCACACACCCTTTCGTTCCTCTGTCGTCGTCCTTTGCATTGCCATCAGCATCGCCATCCCGACTCTGACAACCATCCTGGTCGACCACTACGATAGCGACCTGAAAGCTCGCGCCCGGACAACTCCCCTCATTCTGGGATCGAAGGGCAACCAAATCGACCTCACTTTGGCTTCCCTCTATTTCCGTTCGGCAGATTTCGACACGGTCCCCTTCTCCCTCTTCGAACGCATTTCGGGCTGGAACAAAGGAGTGGCCATCCCCATGAATTTGCGCTTTCAGGCCCAAGGACACCCCATCTGCGCCACATCCCCAGAATACTTCGAAAAAAGAAAGCTCACTTGCGACCAAGGGCGCTTCCCGTTTCGTTTAGGTGAAGTCGTCTTAGGGGCGGACATGGCCGCAGGCTTAGACTTGAAACCTGGAGACTTCTTGTTTTCAGACCAAAAGGAACTCTACGACATCTCGAAACCTGCGGCCCTCAAGATGCACGTTGTGGGAACATTACTGCCATCCAATTCCCCGGATGACCAAGCTGCCTTCGTCGCAACTGGAACCGCGTGGATTCTGGAAGGGCTCTCCCATGGTCACAAACCTCCCCAGGAGATTTCCGAAGATCTCTTGCTGGCGAAAAAGGGCGACAACATCACCGTAAGCGGAGCGATGATCGAGTACAACGAAGTCACGAAGGAAAACGCTTCCGGTTTTCACTATCACGGCGACTCCAATCTCTTGCCGTTGTCATCGATCCTTTTCTTCCCCCATGACACAAAGGCTGGTGTCATTTCCGCAGCCCGGATCAAGTCAGGCAAACTGTATCAAATGGTCAAACCGATCGCCGTCGTTGATGAGCTGATGGCAAAAGTCTTTCAGGTGAAAGCCTTCCTTGACCTCGTGAGTGTTCTCTTGGCGATTTCAACATCCTTTTTGATTGGCTTAGTGTGTGTCCTGACTGCCCGCATGAGGCAAAGAGAAACAGATACTCTCAAACAAATTGGCATCGCCAAGGGAAGGATTGCTGCACTGCTTTTGACTGAAATCGGCACCCTCTTGATCAGCGGCATTGCCTTGGCTGGCCTTTTGGTTGCTGGCTCTTGGTTCCTCTTGCCAAATTTGATTCAGACTCTCTAACCCGAATAATTCACGACCTCGCAGCACCCAGGGGCGACATAGCGCCCGTACTCTGCATCAATCGCCCCTCACGACCACATGGTCGCATTGACTAACAG
>WFTN01000088.1 GCA_015485455.1 Planctomycetota bacterium
ACGCAACCATTGTCACGCCCGACACACTGCTGCGCTGGCATCGCAAACTGATCGCGCAGAAATGGGCGAACAAAGCCGGCAAAGGACGCCATAGCGTCATGAAGAAGATCGAGGATCTCGTCGTCCAAATGGCAAAGGACAATCCCAGCTGGGGCTAGGGATGTATCCAGGGGGCGCTCAAGAATCTTGGCCACGTCGTCGTGCACAACACCGTCAAACGCATCCTTCAGAATCATGGAATTGAGCCCGCGCCCGTGCGTGGAAGAAAGACCAGGTGGTCTCAGTTCTTGCGCAACCATTGGTCAACGCTCTCAGCCTCCGATTCTTTCACAACCGAAGTGTGGACGACTAAGGGGCTTGCCACCATCTACACGATCTTTGTCATCAACATCGCAACTCAACCCATTCACATCGTTGGTTCGACAGGCCACCCGAACCGCATATTCATGAAACAAGCTGCCCTTGATCTTGGGGCCTTCGATGATGGATTTCTACGCGGAACGAGATTCCAGCAAGATCGCCAAATTGCAATCCTCACGTTGAAAGATTTGTGAAAACCATCAAAACGGAATGCTTGACAAAGATGATTTTCTTCGGAAGGAGATCCCTCAACAAGGCCAACAGGAATTTCGTCATGCATGTACAATGCCGAGAGAAATCACCAGGGGATCGGCAACGAACTTATCGATGCCAAAGAGATGCCCAAAGAGGGCAAGATCGTCCGTGAAAAACGACTCGGCGGTCTCTTATCCTTCTATCGTTGCGCTACCTGAAACCACTTTCGTCGACGCAATTCTGGACCGTCTTGCGCCCAAGGTCCATCCAAAATAGGAACGTTGACGAGTTCCGTGCCAGTCACCGAAGCCTTGTCGGCGCAAGCCGAAAAGCCGAGTCGGCCTATCTCCGTCCGCTGACGTTCGCCTGGCCGCAGATTGACGTCGGCTGACTTTTTGCACGCTACGAGCTCCCCGAGTTGGACTCTGTTCCTAAAAGTTTTCGAGACTCGAAAGCAGAGAGCGATATGGTTGCCACTATCAAACCGGTTGTCTTGCCAGCCATCATCGAATTTCGCGAGGCTAAAACACGGTCTAATTCACCGGATTAGATAAGCAGGAGGCGCAGACCCAATCGTCCGCAACGATGTTTAGTCCTCGATCACAACACGATCTGTCAGCTCAACATCAAAAATGCGGTTTTGCGACTTGAATACGGTATCGTCTGCCGTCTCAGGCACCCACACATTTCTTTCTGTGCCAGCCTCAACGCGGCTCGCCAGCAATTCGCGTCCATTTCGAATTAGATGTACTCCGACAGCTCTCCCTGTTCGATTTACTACTTTGTGCCATCTTCCAGTCCCTCCAGTCTCAATGTGGCCGTGCTTTCTCTCAATCCAATCTCGAAACACCTTTCTCCGGCCTTTTATCTCCCAGATGGTGCCGGAGAGTTCAACCTCTTTCGGAGCATACAACACAGCGGGCGCACGGTCGTTCGTGATCAATCGCACCATCTCCGCCTTGGCATCTTGAACAGCTTGCAACTCGACATAGAGATTCTCGCCCATTCGCGGAGTTACGTCGATTGCGATCGTACAGATCGATCCAAGGGGGAATTCAACATTCCATCCTTCATCTTGAGTCCTCTCGATGAGGCCCAAGAGATGGACCATCCTCTGCCCTAACTGGCGGAACTTGACGACGATGGTCGTGTTGACGAGCGGCGGCAGTTCGAAGCGACCATCTTCATCAATCTTCTCCGAATGCGTCCAGAATTCCACAAACTGCGGGCGTAAGTCGCTTGGTATGGACCGCCAATTCCGAATGGAAACCTTGCGCTTCTCATGACGTTGCAACGACTCAACAAAGATCGACTTCGCTTGTCCATTGTTCAGATGAAATCGGCGTACATATTCAACGGCGTCGTCCTTGTTTACTAAGCGCAACTCGTAGTCGCCACTTCGCAAGCCCTCAAATTCGACTTCGGCCGCGAGAGGACCGGTACGAGCACACTTGGCTCCATTTTTTTGGAACTTGAGAAGCTGAATCGAGAGTTTGCGTTCTACAGGATCCAGTCCACTATTCACAGTGACTACTCGCAGAGAAGAACCAACTGGCATCGTTTCAATCAGGACTTCTGGTGGAAGTTGTCCCTTGTGAAGAACAAATCCATATGTATCGCGAGATTCAATTTCAATTTTCCAATCTTCGCCATTCGGATGTCGGGAGGGCATCAAGAATCTACGACTTGCTCTCAAGGGTCCTAAGGACGCGGCGACGCCTTCGTTTACAACTAATGAGAGCCCGTCAAGGTTAGGCTTTTCCTTGTTCCAAGACTCAACGCGAATCACCGAGTATGGCTCCGCTGCTACAAGTGAACTGTCAGTACCCAGGGCAGCCCTGGGTTGCAATGCAATCCGGTCAAACACAAGAGGTAGATAGAACTCGGCCTTCCCAATGTCCTTTGCCACAAACGCGAACCTTTGCATGGAGTCGAGAGGAATGAGGTTTCTCGATTCTCTTTGATCAATTGGCACCACAATCTCTACATAATCTGCTAAAAACCACTCTGGAAAACCCAAAACTTTGAATCGGTGCCTCATGTAATCACGCAAGTCAAATACAATTGGCATGCCTTCATTTGGTTCATGCGGAATTGAAATGGATTCGATGACGCCGGCCGATCGGTGGCTCACAGCGACTGTCCATGCCCCATCTCTCATGATTCTCAATTCTGCATCGTGTTCTCCGGCGGTGCGAACCTCAATGAGAGTCCGATCGACAACAAAAGGCGGGTCAGCTCTTCTAAATGCAACAACAGAGATGTCGCCCAAAGCGCATGAGGACACGATTCGAACAAGCAATGGGAGTTCACCGACCAAGACAATTTGCCCAAGGTCCAACCCACGCGATTCTTCGACTCTTGCTTCTCGATTGATCGACTGAAAACCGTCTACCTCAATTTGAATATTGAGTTCTCCATTTCCTGCTGGGAAATGAAATCGCTGGTCAATCGTCCCATCGGAGAAAAGCGATTGTAGCTTGGATTTTCCTCTCAATTCGACCCGACATCGAACTTCCAGTCCCAAAGGTATTGCTGCTCCGGATTTAGTCTCCAAACCAAAAGACACAACACTCGGGGAGGCGACAGGAGACTCTCGCCCCCCAATTGGCGCTCGGTCAATAGACGAACCAAAATCACGGTGCACCCGACTCTTGTTTGGGCCAGAAGCATCAGTGACCTGATTTGTGACTTCGAGGTCAACGTCGTCGAATTCAGAATCCAAAAGGCGGACTGCCATTGCGACGAAAAGCAGGAGACCTGCTGTGACAAGAAATCCAAACATGGTGCCGGAATTAGGAGACATCTTCAACGGACTCTCTCTGAAACAACTCACGGACCAATCTCAAGCAAGGTTAGTGATAGTGCCTTAAGTATCGACATCTGGACACGGATCGCTTGAATTATAGGGCCGACGGCCATTCGGAGCACATCCGGTTCCTTTCGCATTGGGTTCCGCCCTTAATTTTGGCAACTCTTGAATATAGGGTCAGATGGGGGCGATTGGAGCCACAAATGGCTGAATTGCGCAGAACGGTACAGCCCAATAAGGCCCTCAGAACATTCGCGGAACCAACGCGCAACACTGATCCGTTTGCTTCCGGTCTTCGATGGAGAAACCGCTCAGCGGCTCGTTGATCCCGGGGGCACGAATTCGTGCTCCCAGAACTACTCTCACTCTACAAGGGGGCGTCAGTATATCCAGCCGGAATGGAATGGCGCATTACTTTGGGTCCAACTCCATTTGTCTCGACCAGTGTCCCAACCGAGTTCGCCACTGTCGCCGGTATGGGAGGTCCAGCGGCCGGTTATCCCGCCAGGTAAAATAGCATACGTCCCAGAATCACCATTCGTGTTGGTCCAAGTGCCGCTATACGCCCCTGTCGTGTCATTTGACAATACAATAGTAAACGTCACGGTGGTTGTACCGCCGGTGTAACTGTTCGACTGGGTGAACGAACCGCTTAGTTGGGTCTGCGAGTACGCCGTGCCTCCAAGCAGTAACAACGCAATAGAGGCAAACATTAGATGTTTCATTGCAACTCCTTCGGCTCCCAAAGAAAATTCCGTCCCTGATTTGGTGGGAGCATGTCCCAAGTCATGGGGCGTCAGTATATCCAGCCGGAATGGAATGGCGCATTACTTTGGGTCCAACTCCATTTGTCTCGACCAGTGTCCCAACCGAGTTCGCCACTGTCGCCGGTATGGGA
>WFTN01000089.1 GCA_015485455.1 Planctomycetota bacterium
ACCGGCAAGGAAGTAAATGGCACCGCCGTTGCCTCCCCGTCCTCCAGGGCCAGATTCGGCACCCAGGCTGGCGCCATCACTGCCGTTTCCGCCGTCACCACATTTGTTTTTCATGAACAAACAATTGGTGAAAGTGGGCGCCCCTGCTTTGACGAAAATGCCAGCGCCATCGCCACCGCGACCCCCTTGAGCATAAGTGGGCGTCATCCCGATTCCGAAACCAGAGGCTTCACCCTGACCTCCAGAGCCGGTCTTGTTGTTCTTAAACTCACAGTTGGAGAACGTAGGCGAACCTCCGTCAATATAGACACCAGCTCCATCACCACCACGACCGCCCATAGAACCGGGCTCACCCGTTGCAGGAACAAAACCATCGCCACCATCACCGGTCGTATGGTCTTCGATAATGCAATCAACGAAAGTCGGAGAGGCATTTTGGATCTCGATGCCAGCACCATCACCTCCAGAGCCCCCATCCCGAGAGGCAAAAGTACCATCTTGGCCGTCCGAGGTCGCCCCACCACGAATGGTGAAACCTTGGACCACGGATGCTGCAGTCTCCCCGGTAATGAACCTCATCACCTGTGCAGCGCCAAGGGCATCAATCGTCGTCACTTGAGGTCCCCCAGAACTCACGAGCTTAATCGACTTCCCAAGGAAATTGACATTGGCTTCGTTGTAGGTGCCTGGGGCCACAAGAATCGTATCGCCATTCTGGGCCAAGGCGATAGCCCCCAAAATGGAGTTCACTTGGCTTGGTACGAGAATGGTTGTTTGGGCTGCGGTCATCGAAGCAAAAGCAAGAATGAGCAGCGACGGAAGAATGTATATTTTACGCATGGTGCGGCAGTCTCTCATCTGGGCGTCTGGTCTCTTATTGCCAGATCATAAGCATCATCAATGGCACAATCCTACTAGAGAGTAGTTTCTTCCTATAAGTATTTCCAGTGAGATATGAACAAGATTGGCGCAACTGCCTGTAACAAAGCAATTTACGGTTCAGCCTTGCGAAATGCGTGAATAAAGATCTATCCCTGCAAGGGCGAAGATGACCCTAAAGCAACCCGATAAGCACATTCTCAGGAAGGGCGACTCCCCAAGATTCAATCAGCAGCCTAATCGTCGTCCCATGAAGCGAGTATCTCCAGTCACTTCCCGCTCGACTTCATGGGCCAACCAAGTAGGAGGATCCGCGTCAACGGAATGTTCTTTGCCAAAGACCCGCGCTAAGACCAGATCGCGATCATGGAATTCATCAATATCCCATGCTCGCTCTCCTTCTCGAAAACTATAACGCCTCTTGCGCTCACGCTGCCCCCCCGTCAGAGCCCAGAGGGCATCGAAGATCTCTTCTGTGGTTTCTTCCTCAACTTCGAGTTGCCGGCCCCCCTGTCCCAGTTGGACACGACGAAAATGCCGCGGAACCCCTTGGCCGTAAACGCGGCGGACACTCTCACACACACCCCGGCCTGGGAGCCATCCCACATAGACTTCGGAGATCTGCGTGGCGTGGTCAAGCTTGGGTGTCCGCCGCAGCAGAAAAACTCGCTCAGCGTCCTTCACCCCTCGGGCTGCATCCTCAAAAGCGCGGGCCAAGTCAAAAGAGAGTTGATCAAGGTTAACAGGACTTATCTCCTTGGTGTTCGACCAGTTGTTGTGAGCACGCTCACGCTCCTGGCTCAGAACGGCATGGAGGTCTGCTAAGCCGACAATTTGCCCATCCAGCTTCATAGCACCCATGAGGAGCATCTCATGATCGAGCACTCGCTGCAAAGCGGCCTCCCGAGGGCGTAAGCTGTGGAGCAAGGGGACCGACCCCTCAAATACCCCCAGCCAAGGGGCCAATAGAGCATGCATACGACTGAGGCGAACAGAATCCGCCTCCCGTAGTTCTTCTGGCTCTCGCCGACAGATTTCAACGATGCGTTTCGATTCGTTTCTTACCCAGGAAGCCAAAACCTCACCGCAGCGATTCTGGGGGACCTTGCTATCCATTTGCTGGTGATCTTTAAGGCTCTCAAAACCTTCCTGCAGATCAGGAATCTTGGCGGCCAACTTGGGCAAGCTGGTCTGCAAGATGGAACGCTTCAGGCGTTCATGCCGATGCCGTAAGGAAGCCGCCAAGGCAAAGCCTGCTGGGGGAAATCCTCTTCGTGCCGCCAAAAGCTCCGCCGATCGCAGAACCCGCTCGGTACGCATGAAACCTTGCAAACTCCTACGACAAAGCGCCAAAGTCTTTTGGGGCCGACGTTTCCATTTATTACCCAACATTTCCTGGTGAACTTGCATGAGAGCTCGAATCTCAGACAAACGGAACGTCACCAAACGAAAAAAGTCTGCTCCTCGGCGATTCTTCTCCAATCGGAGTAATTCCTGGAGACTGGAGAATGCTTCCAAAGCCAAGTAGCGAACCGCTTCTGGAGCCGGTAATTTTAGTAATTCATTGGATCTGCGCATGGCTTACTATAAACCATGAGGGGTCCATGCACAGGAAAGACCACCGGTGTTGGGCCCAAACCCTCTCAATTGCCATCAAAACAAAAAGATGAGCGTATAGAGGACGATTGTCGATCAAAGAAATCACGAAACTAGCGAAACCCCTGGGATTCACCGGTGTTAACGGTGTCATAGTGAATATGACCGCGTTTTGCCCCAAGGTGACGCCTGACGAAATCTGGAGAAATTCAATGAGATCCATTCTGAGAACTGTTGCCATCTTGGGCTTGGTTTGCCTTTTCGGTCTACCCAGCACCGCTCAAGATTCTGGAAAGAAAAAAGAGGCCCGGGCAAAACGACACGCCGAGATGCTCAAACGCTTCGACAAGAATGGCGATGGCAAGTTGGACGAAGCCGAGAAAAAGGCAAGAGACGAGGCTAGGGCCAAGCGGAAGAGCAAGAAACGCCACGATCGCCCCAAACTGAGCGAAAAGCAAAAAAAGGCCATTCGAGCCAAGTTCGACAAGGACGGCGACGGCAAACTGAACGCTGATGAGAGGAAAGCTTTTCAGGAAAGCCGACAAGAAGCCATGGCCAAGCGGAAGGCTGAGCGCCTCAAGCGATTCGACCGCAATGGTGACGGCAAACTTGACGACAATGAGAAAAAAGCGGCAAACGAACGGGAAAGAGCTGAACGAGTTCGACGAAGCCGAGATGCTCGGGTCAAGAAATTTGACTTGGACGGCGACGGACAACTCAACGACAAAGAAAAGAAAGCCGCCAGCGAGGCCATGGCGAAGATGCGGAGAAAGCGGGCCCAGAAGCGCTTCGACAAGAATGGCGATGGCAAGTTGGATGAAGCTGAGAAAAAAGCCCGAGACGAAGCCCACGCCAAGCGCAAGAAAATGGGGAAGCGCCATGGTAAGAAGCATGAAGACAAGCGCGCCAAGAAGCACAAGAAAAAGCATGGCGAAGGCCACAAGAAAGAGCACAAGGACAGCGAAGACAAATAAGCTCTCCCGCTAACTTCTGCACCCAGAAAACGACACCCGAGTCACCACGGGTGTCGTTTCTTTTTTTCTGACCAGCGCTACGGTCCGGGTAGAAGCTCAGATGAGTTAGCCAAGCTTCTTTGATTTCTCTTTCTTCTTTTGACTCTTTGACGGTTCCCGTTTCGATCTTCTCTGCTTTACTTTCTTCGTGTCCCGTGATTCTGGGCGATCTGCACGATTGGCGAATTCGTAGACAACCGCCCCAAGACCATTCACAATGACCGTCATATGCTTGATGTCGATTTTCTTAAACTCGTCAGTTGGTCGATGATAATCGGCGTGGAGTGACCCGGCACTGATGGAGTGAGCGATGACACCATGCTTGGCAAAAGAGAAATTGTCGGATTGATAGTAGAGTTGCTCTGCCATAGGAAAGCGCACCAATTTCACCCCGGCTTGAGCAAATGCTTGAGCCGCGATTTCACTGAAATTGGACCTGGAGGCTCCGGTCACCCAGGCACACTTGCGTTTTCCT
>WFTN01000090.1 GCA_015485455.1 Planctomycetota bacterium
CGATCGATCGAAGCATATTTCTTGGTGACATGTTCAGTGACGAAGATGGAGCTGGGGTTGTAGTCCAGTTCTTCTCTGATCTCTTCGCCAATCTCACGCCACTTGCCTTCGCCAAAGAGAGCATCAAGCTCGCCTGCGGACTTCTCGTGGACTTGGCGTTCTCTTCGCACATGCTCAGGGATCGCTGTGCGGCCGCCTTTTCTCTTCTTCTTGTTCTTAACGGGTGACTCTGCGTCTACTACAGAAGAGTTTTGCTTAGCACCCTCGTCGACAAGCTTGGCGATGGCGCCTTCCAGATCCTTCGAAAAGGTCGCAAATGAGCTCGCTTCGATGATGGAAATTCTTGATCAGGCCGCCTGTTCAAGATGAGCATTGGCAAGTGGCCAAAGGCGAAAAATCAGTGGGCACTAATTTCGAGAAATCCGTGAGATAATGCAACGTTAGGGTGAACTTGCTTGGGTTGCTACCTTCCTATACTTTCTGCGTCATGACTCCATCGGCGAGACTCTCGATCTTAGCCGATTTTCTGTTCTGTCATGAGACGACTCGCTAAGTCACAGTAGCGAACAGCAATTGTCTGGATGTTGGCTGTAGACCGAAAGTCCAGAGCTGGATTCCCAAGGTTATTGCGTTTCTTGCAAAGTCTTGGCTAAGCTGATGATCTGAGCGCGGGCTTGGGCTTCGAGTTTGCTTGCCTTTTCTCTATCGGCTTTCTTTCTCGCCGTTTTCGCCAGCTCCTGAGCCAACCGAAAGGCGGCGGCAGGGTGGTTGTCAGCCAATTCGAGTTTGATTTGATAGAGCTTGGGAGCGAAATCTTTGGGTCGAGCCTTCTGCCATGTATCGAGGTGCTGACGGGTGAGAGTTCGAGGTGCTAAGTTCATGGCTTGGCCGGCCACTAAGTCCCATTTCTTGCGCATGATCTTTCCGGCCAAGGGGATCTTGGCTAGATGGAGTCGAAGGCTTTGTTCTAAGCCCTCCGGGCGAGATTCCGGTGGAGCGCCAAATAGAAGGATTTCAGCCAAGGCGGCATTAACGATGGCGGTCTTCTTGCCGCCGCTGAGGAGGCTGGAAGATTCGAGGCTTTCCATGAAAGTGAGACGAGCCTTGTTGATGTAGTCGAATTGAGAAGGGCTCTCTTCTCCTTCGGTTTGGGCACGAATGAGATAGAGCGTTGCCAACATGTTTTTGAAAGTGACGGTCGGGAAGCTGCGGCAGATTTTTTCCGCCTCGGGGATGTCTTTCGGGTCCCACCTCTTGGCGACTTTGCCAATATAGAACTTGATGAAGGCGTCCTGGAATTGAAGGAACCGACCGACCGCGGGGGTTCTCCAACCAATGGCCTCAATGAGATCGTCCTTCTTGGTCAATTTCTTGAGTTTCATGGCTTGGAGTACGATTAAGCTCAGCCCGTAACTTCCCGGTGGTGATCGCCGAATCTTCATAACCATCTTGAAGATCTCTTCGACCGGCTTAATTTTGGACGGAGGCACGAGGGTGGCAATTTGTCCTTGCGCTGGGACCCAATTCGTATTGGTTGGTGCACTCAAAATCTTGCACCAAACCCTCATGAGTCGCGGCAGTCGGTCCTTCGAAAACGCTCTTTCCATGAAATCAAGCCGCCGGCCCAATTCCTCGAATTGGACTGTGAATAGGAGAGTGGCAGAGGCCGCCACATGGGCCGGACGATGAAACGGTTCTATACCAATGGCGCGGTCGAAGGCTGCCAACGCCTTGGTTGTGTCTTCTTCAAGAAGGCCTTTGGCATACGCGGCGTTGGCACCTTTGAGCAAGCCGGAGTCGAGGGCTTTTTTAACGAGCGATCGGCCTTCTTCTTGCTTTGTGGCGTCGCCTAAATGATCTTCGCCCCGGATGAGTGTCACTTGGGCCCAGTGATTCTTGAGTTCCATAGATTCCAGTGAGTCCAACTCACTGAGGAGCTTTTGACGGTTGTTTGTTGGTAGCCAACCCCGAAGCCTTTCGACTCTGAGAGGAACTGCATCCAGAGGACGAAGATCGATGGCTTTTGTATAGAGGCGAATGGCATCGGGCCAAGCCCCGCGACTGGCGGATCGTCGGGCAGATGAGACCACTTCGGTGTAGTCTCGGTCTTGAAGTTTCTGGTTTTGCTTGGCCTTTTCGGTCAACGCTTCCTTGAGTTTCACGTTGAGGTGGCCAGCGGATGTGGACAAAACGATCAAGGCGATGATGGTGGCTGCAATCCACGGATTTCGTCGGACCCAGCGAACTCCCCGGCCCCATCGGCCCAGATTTCTTGCGGAAACTGGTCTTTTGGCCAACCAATTGTCGAGATCGTCGGCGAAGAGCTGGGCTGAAGAGTATCGACGAGAAAGAGTGTGGTCTAACGCTGTTTCGACGATGGCTGAGAGATCTTGATTGACGCCATGGGCTTTGGTCAACCTGGGGGCTTCTCGGGTGAGAGTTTGCTGATTGACTGAGGCTGCTGAGCTACCGAAAAAAGGGAATTTTCCACTGAGCCCTCGAAAGAGAATGACCCCTAAGGAATAGACATCTGACTGAACGGCACATGAGAAAGAGCGGTCCTTGCCAAGAATCGCTTGCCTGGACATGTACAATGCGGTGCCAGAGGTTGAATTCGTTTTCGTGCTTAAGGTCAGGTCGAAATCTCGGGCTAACCCGAAGTCCAAGAGCACGGGGGTGCCGTCCTTCTTGACGATGATATTGGTGGGCTTAATGTCTCTGTGTGTGATCTTGTGTTCGTGGGCAAACGCAAGTGCCTTGGCAATCGCCGCAACTTTCTTGACCAGAGATTCTTGGTCGGCCTCTTTCGGATCGTGGAGCCATGCCTCAAGAACTTGTCCCTCAACAAACTCCATCACCAAAAAGAGTTCCTCGTCGGTCTGAGGTGAATCAATCATGCGGCAAATGGACGGATGGTTGAGCTTTGCCATAGCCCGCGCCTCTCTGAGAGCTTTGTCCGTGGATTGGCCAGGGATGAGTGGGATGCTCTTGATGGCGACGTCACGGTGAAGAGATGTGTCCCAGGCGTAGCGAACAATTCCGTATGACCCTGATCCTAAGGTGTCTTTGACCTCATAGCGATCGAAGAGGAGTTCGTCTGGATCGACATGGGCGCTGCGGCTAATCGCCGCCAACTCCAAGACGACTTCCACCATGTTCTTGCGGCTGGGAAAGCGCTCCTCGAAATCCTTGGTCACGATGACGAGTGGTTCGTCTTCGCGGTTCTCGACTTCGAACATGAGGATGACTTGGGCGAGGTCGGGACTTAGGTCGGACTCGAGGCCTGATTCGTAGTTTTCTAAGAATGGGGTTTTCCCGAGGGTGGAACGGCGCTGCATATCGACTTCAAGAAGCGAATCAACCTTGAGGAGAGACTCTATGTATGACTTGTCTAATTTAGGCGGTAGAGGATTTTGGCTCCAGCACTCGTCGAACCAAGGAATGCCAGTATTCGGGTATTCGGCGGGCATGATCTTTTCTCAACAACAGTGAAACAAGGTCAGAAAACTTAAATAGGGCAGTAGCCTTGTCTGAAGAGTGACTCTATACTTATCGTCGCCTGAGGAATGCAAAGGAGCGATAGCGATGAATGGCCAAGAGTCTGCCTCAGATTCAAATCGAATTCCAGCCAATCAAAGGAAACTTGTTAATCTTCTTCGTGCAGCGAACGAAGGAGGCGCGGACGAGGAAGCAGAGTTTTGGGTCGAGCTGGATCGAAGGGCACGTATGCTTCCGATTCTCAAGTTCCTCAAATCGCCAGATGTTTCTCGAGATGCTGAAGACATGTGGTATACGGTCTTGCCTCGAATCATCGTTCGGTTGCGTAACGCTTCCCAGGGTGATTTTGTGTCTGACTCCAAACTTCTGAGTTACATCGCAGTATCGATCAAAAATAGGATTGTCTCGGTGAAGGACCGTTCCCTTGGCAACGTTGATGGTCTTGAAGATGGCCGAGCTGAAGACCGCGGACCAGGGGTCCCCACTTTGGCCCACCACAAAAGCCTGGTGGCCGGCTGGTTCGATGCCGTACGACAAATGCCCGATCTTGAACGACAAGTGTTCTTCGACCGGATATCCAACAAGACCTTTCCCGAGATTGGAAGCGAAGTTGGCAAGAGCGCCGATCAAGTTCGTCACATATTCAAGAAAATCTGTGACGACATTGGCATGGACCCAACTGCTTTTCTTGATTGACATAGGGCGTTTATGGCCGCTGACGAGTCTCATGGCCGAAACTCGTGACGATGTGTCAGGCAAAAAGTTCACCCAATTCTTGATGGCTTTTGTGTCTATGGCGCACGAATTTCTATCTCCTTAAGTTTCTCTATTCTTGTCGCGCAATCCGTTCTCCGGTTCATAGGGCTAAACGAGTGCTGCTTCGAAACCGAATGAAAATCTTGGAGAATTTGTTGAGTCGAGAAAAAGTGGGATTCACTCGTCACCAGTAGTGGCCCCTCCTTGCATTCGATTTTTCGCAGATTGTTGTTCGCTTTGGTGATTCATTGAGTTCTCTCTGTTGGACAATCTAAAACCAACGAAAAGGAGATCGAAATGAACGTGAGTTTTTCTTGGGGATGGAGACTGCTTCTCAGTTGTAGTTGCTTGATTCTGGCATTGTCGGTACCGGGGGTAGGCCAGAGGATAGCCGGTGGTGGTGGCCCGATTAGCTTCACATCGACAGTTCCGTCATATCCTGTGAGTGGTCCTCCCGCATTGCAGGGTGGAAGTGGGAGCGCTTCAGGTGGGCCGGGTATGTTCTCGCCGCCTTTTGCCTTTTACCCCATGGCTGGTGTGCAAGGAGAAGATTTTAGTATCGGCAATTATGTCGATCTTGATCCATCTCCGGGTGTTATGGACTTCAATTGTGGGCCGTTTAGCTACAACGGGCACGACGCCTCGGATGCCCCGATTGGCGGATTCGAACATCAAGCAATTGGTGTCCCCATTTTCGCTGCCGCGGATGGCTTTGTTACGGCTACCCATGACGGCGAGTTTGACATGAATACGCAGTGGGCGGGGCAGCCTTCCAACTATGTCGTGATCAATCATGGCAACAACTTGGTCTGCAACTACTATCACATGAAGAAGAATAGTGTGGCCGTTTCCCCTGGGGACTTCGTCAAGGCGGGGCAGATGATTGGCATGGTGGGATCAAGCGGAAATTCCACTGCCCCCCATCTTCATTTTTCCGTCTATGACAATGGACAATTGGTAGAGCCTTTTGCAGGTCCTTGCAACTCTGGACCAAGCTATTGGCGGTCACAGCCACCGCTTCCCAATGAAGCGAAGGTCGTGGGTTTCGGTGTGAGTCGAACAACGCTCGCAGGTGTTTCGCCCCCTCCAGGCCCTATGCCTCGCGGTGGCTACAAACTACTGAGTGATCAAGACTTCTTCTTTTGGTTTCAATTGGAAGCGATGCCCGCATTCACCACGGGGCAGAATCAGTTTATTCGCCCCAACGGTTCCATCGCTTTCGATTCTGGTGTCTTTGGCTACAACAATCCTTCAGCCTATGGCGGCTCTTGGTGGTGGGGTGGATACAATATTCCCGAGATGAATTCGGTTCCCGGTGTGTGGAAGATTCGAATCAGATTGAACGGCAAGATTGTCGCCGACGCCCCGATTCGGGTGTTGCCGACCACGCCTGTCAATCTTTCGCCTTCTGCCGTATCTGTCGTGTTTTCTCCTGCGGCACCTATGGTCGATGAGCCACTCCAGTGTCGAGTAACGAGTGATCACATCGTGGCTGATCCAGACTACGACATTGTGCGGCACCGCTGGCAATGGAAGGTCAATGGCAGTGTTGTTCGAGACATTACGACGGCAGCTAGGACGGATGTGATTCCTGGCAATCTATTCGTCGCTGGTGACTTGGTGAGCTGCGATGTGACGCCAAGTGATGGGACACTCGCAGGCCCTTCGACTCTCATCTCTGCTCAAGCCACTGACGGGTCTCCTTATCCCGGATCAGGAGAAGATTTCGAACTCACCACAGGGATCAACGCCGGGCCGAGTTCGACCCCTGCGATTAAGTCTGCGACGGCTGGTGACCTTCTGACGGTTCACATCGAGTCGCCAATGGGATCCTATGATTTCCTTCCGGCTTACCTTTATGGTCAAACTTTTGTCACCGGATTTCCACCGGCTCAACCGATCCTTTATCCAGAAGTTCATATTGACTTTGAGCCGACAGCTCCGACTCCGGCCATTCTTCTGTACTCGCCTTACATGAATTTGTTTGCTCCCACAGTCTTACCAATGGGGGGCATGACTTTTACTTATTCTGTACCGGCGCAGATGGCAGGAGTCAGCTTCTTGATGCAGGCCTACTCCCTTGCGGGAAGTGCCAACACAGGGACTTCATGGTTTACTGCCACGGATGCTCATGAAGTGCAAATCATGTAAGCAGCAGAAGTCGCGCCGTTTCCTTTGGGTCTCAAGTCACTGTGGCTTGGGACCCGTTTATCATGACGCTCGTCTGAAAGAAGAATAAAGAGGAAAAGGCATCAATCGGCGGGAGCCGCTATTTCGCGGCCTTGACAGTGGCCAAGTGAAGGAAGTATTGTTGCTTTCTCCGAACCTTGAGTTCGGGTGTATGGACATCAGGCTCTTGTGGTGCGCTCCATTGGTTTCGTTTCGCCAGACGATGACTGGTCTTTGGCAAAACCGATGAAACTGATTTGTTTGTGAGATCGGCCACGACGATGTAGACAGCCTTCCTGAATTGAATTGACGGGGGAAGATGAATGGGTGCTGAGGTCGAGAGAGACTCTGACGACTTTTTTGAACATTACGAGCGGGGCATGCGTATCTATTCCCAGTGGCGTCGGAACCCTGGGGATTTGGATTTTGATGGACTTTGTCTTCGTTTTTCTACGGAGCGCGATGTCCTTGTGGCGCTTCATGAAGACCCCTTGCGCATTGATGATCGGACCCTCAGCAATCTGGGGCCCTATGAACTCGATCAGCGAATAGGCCACGGCGGGCAAGGATTTGTGTGGTTGTCGTTAGTTGACGGAAGGAAACTTGCAATCAAGCAGTTGCCCTTACGGGCAAGTGCCGCAGCCAAACGAAGATTTGAGAGAGAAATTCGCACTCTTCGCTCTGTGCCAGCTCATCCCAACATCGTTGCCATTGTTGACGCCTCAAAGAATCAAGATCCTCCCTACTATGTGATGGATTTTGTTCCAGGGCCCTCCTTAGATGCTGTCATCGCCAAGAAGGCTGATCGAGCCTACGGTAGTATGCCTCCGAAGACTGTAAAGAAACTCCGAGCCGCCATCGCTGTCTTCATGGGAGTGGTGGATGCTGTGGCACATTTGCATGCTCATGGTGTCGTGCACAGCGACATCAAGCCCCACAACATCGTTTTCCAAAGTCCCGATCATCCCATCCTTGTGGATTTCGGATTGGTTCGAGGGACGGGAGAAGGGCTCTTGGTCACGCAGTCAACGGAGGTGGGGGGGACGCCTTACTACATGAGCCCTGAACAAGTTCGAGGTGAACAATTTGGCCCAGGCTCTGATGTTTTCTCTTTGGCGGTTACGCTTTTTCAACTTCTCACAGGGAAGGTCCCTTTTTCCGGGGCAACGGCGGGTGAGGTTGGACGAGCTATTGAACAAGAGGAACTTCCTGATCTGAGGAAGTTCAACAATTCAGTTGATCGAGATCTCAAGGCGATCATTGAGATTGCAGCGGCCTAGAACCCTAAGCATCGGTATATCGATGGTCAAGCTTTTCTTGATGACTTGAAACGGTGGAAAGACGGGATTGCCCCAGAGGCCCGAAGGCGCGCTTTGGTGAACCGGCTCAAAGTTGCGGTCAAGCGCCATCGACTTTCTATTGGTCTTTCTGTTGTAACGATCATCATGGGAATCATGATGTTGCAGGTTCGGGCCAGTGAGTTGGAAGCGACGGAGAATGCCAAAAAGGCGGAGAGGGCAGCCCATGAAGCTGAGTGGGCCCGAAAGGAAGAGAGCGCTGCGCGTCTTGGGGCGCTTGCTCAGAGGGATGAAGCCCAAGCCCTCCTGGAGAAGGTGGATATTTTCACCAGCGAAGCGCGACTCAGGAATCTAGCAACTGGCGTAAACGGGCTCTATCCAATTGCATTGTCAGGACGCCCAGCGACAGTTCAGTGGATTCATGAAGTGGATCAACTCTTTGAAAAAGCGCACGAAGTGGCAGGCAGTTTCTTGTCGGTTCGAAGAGAAGAAGACAGTGGTGAGATGGAGCGTCCCGTGTCGGTCCTGCATGAACGGCTTCGGGTGCTTCGTGAGCATATTGCTCGTGACGAGGGCAGAGTCGGGCACAATTTGGTGAAACATTTTAAACTGTCAGATCACGATATCTTACATATCGATCAATTGAAGGCTCAGGCCCACGAAGTGGAGTTGGCAATTGTCAATGAACCGCGAGTTCAGTACCGCGATCAAGAAGGGACCATCAAGGCGACAGCCAATGCGATCATTGACACGATTCGCTTGATTCGTGGAAAACACGGGGCGATGGCTGAGGTCAAGGAGATCATCGCGAGTCTTGACCGGATAGAAGAGGTTTCAAGCGCCAAGAAAGCCCAAGAGGCTTGGGCTAAGTGCATTAAAGAGGTGGAGGCAGATCCAGTTTATGGTGGCCTTAAGCTCGTCGATCAGGAAGGTCTCCTTCCTCTTGGCAAGAATCCAAGAACTGGTTTGCAGGAGTTTAGCCACATACTCTCTTCAGCCCCGGGAGCGGAATGGCCGGGGGAACGGAATCCCAATGGTGGTTTCACTGTGACGAAGGAACGAGGCCTTATTTTTGTTCTTTTGCCTGGGGGCAAGACTCAGGTTGGTGTTCAGGGTAGAGATCCGAAGAAACCGCTCTTCGGCAAGGTCGGGGCAAAGTGGGGGCAAGTTCATACGCTTAATCTTGATCCTTTCTTTGCTTCCAAGTACGAGTTGACACAGGCGCAGTGGGGGCGTTTGAACCGTGGTCGTGTACAATGTTTCTCGGCGAATCTTGGGCGTCATACTTGGCCAGCAGATAGTGTGTCTTACGTCCAGGCTGAAAGCCTTATGAGCAAGTATCTCATGGAGGTACCTAGCTGTGCTCAGTGGGAGTATGCCTGCCGTGGAGGTACGACAACACCATGGCCTTTTGGCACAAATAAGCGGGATATCGCCAAGTTCGCCAATATCTATGATCCGAAAATACCTGTGGGGATCAGGAATGTCGGCGGCAAGCTTCCCAATAATTTCGGACTCTTCGATATGATTGGAAATGTTCAAGAATGGACGACTGATCAGATTCCTTTTGATCACCCACGTTCTGGCGATGGAAAGGTGCCTGACAACGGGGAGCGCGAAGTACGGCAGATTCGAGGGGGAGGTTATGCAACCGATCCAAATTCTGCCACATCGTTCAATGCGATGGTCGGCATCGCTGAGACTGACGGCGCCATGCCTAATGGCTTTCGTCCCATTCGCCGTCTCTTCTTAGCAACAAAAGGCAAAAAGTGAGTTCGCTTTGTTCACATTCGGTGTTTCGCAGGTTGGAGAAACGAACGCTATGACTGAATTTAACGACCTATTCGAACGTGCGAAGAAACAAGAGCCAGACGCTATCAACGAACTGCTTGACCTTCTTCGGCCTATTGCTGAACGCTATGCTCACTCGAAACGGAGTCAGGCCCATCGATGGCTGGAAGACACGGTTGACATTGTTCAACAGGTGCTCTTTGATTTCTCGGTCAAACTACCGAAAGTTGATTTTTCTAATGAGACAGCTTGCCGTTCCTACGTCCTGAAAGCCATCGAGAATCGGCTGCGTAGTCAGCATAACTGGATGGATCGGGAGAAGAGAGCCCAAAATCGGGGTCAGCGGGTTGCAACCGGATTTGAGTTGCAA